>NZ_VRUW01000040.1:0-43705 GCF_008039475.1 Methylobacterium sp. WL12
ACTCGTGCAGCGAGGGCGGCAGCAACCAGCCCTGATCCACATCCCAGGAGCGAAACACCTTGGCCATGAGCCAAGTGAATCACCCTCCGGCCCCGCCGTCGAGAGGATTACTCGGACGCGCTCCTAGGTGTCACCGTGACGGGGGCTCCGACTGGTTTCAAACCGGACGGACGCAGCGGCGATCGAGGCGATCCACCCGCCGGCCTCGAGGGCGACCATTGCCCGCTGCCATCACGAAATCCGGAACCGGGAGCGACACCGCCGGCGGTTAACATGGCGGTAACCATGACCGCCGAGAACCCGTCGCGGAACGGCGGCGCCCTCCGCATGCGCCCCGGCAACTCTCCAAGGAGTCACGACCATGGCGCCCGGATACGTGATCGCCGCCTGTTTCGAAGGCGCCGGGGCGATCGGGATCGTGGTGGCCCTGCGGCTGCTCCACGCCGAGCAGCGCGCCAAGGCCGCCGAACTCGCCCGCTTCCTGCGATCCGGACAGGTCCCGGATGCGCCGAAGGTGAAGGTCGTCGCCGAGGCTCGCCCCACGCCGGCGCTCCGGCTCGGTCCGACCGCGCGACCGGCCCGCGCCATCGGCCCCTCCGACGCCCTGCTCGCCCTGCGCAGCGCCTACGGGGCCGCGGCGCGCTGATCGACCCCGCGCCGCACGTTCAGCGCAGAAGCGCGTCGAGCCCGAAGCCGCCGAAGACCACGAAGGCGAGGGTCATCAGGAACTTGAGGTCGTCGAACGTCTCGGTCATGGCCGTCGCCTGATGGTGTCTCGGGAAGGGGCCGGACGTCGCCCGGTCGCCCCACCATCCATCGTCCGGCGCATTCGAGCGAATCGTTTCAGGCTTTCTTAACCGGCCCTCGCGGATTTCCCGGAAACGCGCTTCACGCTTCGTTAAGACCGCACGCGAAGCTCGCGCCGGCGGTAACCATCACCTCGGCGCCGCCGCGGATCGGAACCCAGGCGCGCCCGGACCGTTGTGCGGGCGGAACAGGACCCGTCGTCGGGCTAACCTGGCGACCGCCCGGCCCGCGCCCTTTCCGGCGAACGGGCCTTTTGCCTGGACGACCCGTCGCCCGGCGGCCCGTCCGATCGGAGCCCCCGTAATGCGCAACCTTCTCCTCACCCTCATCGTGCTCGCCGGCGGCTTCGTTCTCGTCGCGATGTACGTCGCGCCGACCCAGCCCGGCCTGCGCGCCTGGTACCGCGACAACGCCTGCGTGCACCTCGACAAGGTCAGCCCGCAGATCTGCGCGCCGCTCCGCCAGGCCGAGGGCACTGACAAGGTCTGAGCGGGCCGTGTCGGCCCTGCGCCGCGCCGTGGACTGGACGTTCCGCGACCGGCGAACCGGCGCGTTCGTCATTGGACAATGGCCCAATCTCCCGCTCTGGTTGTTTTTCGGGTTCTCGATTGTGCGCTGGGTCCTCGTTCCGCAAGGTCGGCCGGACTTCTGGTTGCGGATCGGGGCGGGCGCGGCGCTCGGGTGGTGGGCCGCCGACGAAGTTCTGCGCGGGGTGAACCCCTGGCGGCGCATCCTCGGAGCGGCCGCCTTGGTCTGGTTGGCGGTGTCGACGACGCTGGCGTGATGGCGTCGCGCCGCGTGGAACGTCGAGGTGCCTCGGATCACCGATCGTATTTTCTACGCATGGTTGAAACTAGTCGTTGCGCATGCAACGATTTACGTGAATACTGATTTGACCAATCGGTTCGCTCGCATGCATGTGCCGGGCCGACCGCAGGCAGGTAGACTGGACGGCACGAACCGATGACGGACCCGGCAACCTCGCGTCTGATGCAGGATGGCTCGCGTTCGGCGGCCAGCCAGCAGATCCTGGGCAAGATCGCTGCCGTGCTCGCGATCCCGGTCTCGGACTTCTACCGGCACGAGCCATCGGTCTCGGACGCACTGACTCCCAATGCGGCCGAATGCGACGCGATGCTGGCGGCGTTCCTGCGGGTCGGGGACCCGGAGGTACGAGCCCGCATCGTCGAGATGATGCGGGCCTATTCGGACAACTGATACCAAATCTCATGGGTCATAACCCATGAGGCGCGGCGGACGACCACCGCCTCGCAGTTGCGGGGGTCGAACCTCGCTGAGCCGGGCTCACCGAGGTTGGTTCTGAGGCTTCCGTCAGAGTTCCGCCGAGTCGCGGGACAGCTCGCCGCGCAGGCGCCGGGCCGCCTCCAGCAACGCGCCGTCGCGCCGCCGCCGCGGACGCGGCAGGTCGATGCGCACCTCCGCCGCCACGCGGCCGGGCTTGCCGGCGAGCACAACCACCCGGTCGGCCAGGGTCACCGCCTCGTCGATGTCGTGGGTCACGAACAGCACCGTCTTGCCGGTGGCGGCCTGGATGCGCTGCACCTCGTCCTGCAGGCCTTCGCGGGTGAAGCTGTCGAGCGCCGAGAACGGCTCGTCCATCAGCAGAACGTCGGGGTCGACCGCGAGGGCGCGGGCGATGGCGACGCGCTGGCGCTGCCCGCCCGAGAGCTGGTGCGGCCAGCGCTGAGCGAGGTCGCCGAGCCCGACGAGGGCCAGCATCTCGCCGGCCTTGGCGCGACGCTCGGCACGCGACAGGCCGCTGTTCTCGAGGCCGAACGCCACGTTGTCGATGACGCGCCGCCACGGCAGCAGGCGCGCATCCTGGAACACCAGGGCCATCGGCGTGCGGCACCCGGGGCGCGTCGCAAGGTCGACGGTGCCGGAACTCGGCGCGGCGAGCCCGATCAGCACCCGTAGCAGCGTCGACTTGCCGACGCCGGATTCGCCGACGATCACCAGGAACTCGCCGCGCGCGACCGTGAGGTCGAGGTTCGACAGGATGACGTTGCGCGTGCCCGCGCGCTCGTAGGCGAGGCTGAGGCCGCGGAAGGCGACGATCGGGGCGTGCGGGGCGGTGTCGGCTGTCATGCGCTCAGGCCCGCCAACGCAGGAGCCAGCCCTGCAGGGCGACGAAGGCGGAATCGAACAGCCCGTAGAGCCCGGCCATGGTCAGCATGTAGACCACCACGATGTCGGTCGAGAGCAGGCTCGAGGCCTGCATCATCCGCTGCCCGACGCCGGGCACGCCGAAGATCTCGGCCGCGACCACCGCCATCCAGGCCTGGCCCAGGGCCGTGCGCAGGCCGACGAGGATGCCCGGCGTCGCCGCGGGCAGCAGAATCTTGGTCAGCCGAGCGGGGGCCGAGCGGAAGCCGAAGGCCTGCGCCACCTCGATCAGGTCGCGGTCGACGCCGCGCACGGCGCCCTGCGTCGCGAAGAACACGATCCAGAACACGCCGACGGCGATGATGAAGACGGCGGCAGAGGGCTCGACCCCGAACCAGATGATGGCGAAGGGCACCCAGGCGAGGCCGGGGATCGGCCGGAGCAGGCGCACCACCCAGGCGGTCGCCGACTCGAAGGTCCGCGACATGCCGCCGACGAGCCCCAGGGCGATCCCGGCGCCGGCGCCGACCGCGAGCCCCACGAGGTAGTGGCTGAGGCTCGACGCCACCGCCTCGAACCAGACGCCGAGCTCGATCTCGCGCAGGAACGCGGCCGGGATCGTGGTCGGCGGCGGCAGGAAGGCCGGATTGATCAGCCCAAGCCGCGGCGCGGCCTCCCAGACGAGCAGGAAGGCGGCGAGCCCCGCGGCCGACAGCAGGATCGAGCGGAGGAAGGTCAGCGCGCGACCGCCTTCTCGTAGAAGCCCGGCACGAACAGGCCGTCCGTCGGCACGTCCTTGTCGAGGGTGCCGATGCTCACCTGGTAGGCCTGCATCTTCTTCGTGGCCTCGATGATCACGCGCGGGTCGGCGGTGAACTTCGCCGCCGGCGAGGAGAGCGCCTTCCGGATGGTGGCGAGGTCGGTGATGCCCTTGCCGAGCGCCTTCTCGACCGGCGGCGCGGCGCGCGCCGGATCGGTCTTGAGCAGGTCGGTCGCCTTCACCAGCGCATCCACGAGCCCTTGCACGGCGGCCGGGTTGCGGTCGGCGAAGGCGCCGGAGACGGCGACGACGGTGCCGGGCTGATCGGGGAACATCTCGGCACCGGTGGCGATCAGCGTGATCGCCGGGTTGCGCTGTTGGACGATCGTCAGCGCCGGCTCGCGGATCGAGGCGCCGTCCACCGCGCCGGCGAGCAGCGCCTGCTGCGTCGCGTCGATGCCCATGGCGACGACGTCGGCGTTCGCCTTGTCGGTCTTGGCCACCTGCCAGAGCCAGTGCTGCAGCGTCGTGTTCGGCACCGAGCCCGGCGGCTGGGTCGCGAGGCGGGCGGCGCGGCCCTCCTTCTCGCGGTAGCGGCGGAACGCCTCCGCCTTGTCGGCGGTGGCCGCGAAGTAGGGTGCGAGCTTGGGGCCGGCGACGAACACCATCTCCTCGACCGCGGTCGCGGCGACCACGCGCACGTCGATGTTCTTGGTGCGCGCCACGGCCAGCGGCGCGATGCCGGCGACGTAGACGTCGATGGTGCCCGACGCCAGCGCCTGGATCATGTTCGGGCCGGACTCGAAGGTGGTGAAGCCGGGCTTGAGCCCGGCGGCATCGAGCCAACCCTCGCCGTTGGCGACGAAGATCGGCGCCGCGCCGATCACCGGGATCACGCCGATGCGGACGGGGACCAACGCGGTCTGCGCCGGGGCGGGGCCCGCGCCGAGGGCGAACAGGGCCGCGGCGAGGATCGTGCGGCGAAAGGGACGGTAGCGCATGGGCTCTCAGGGTCCGGGCTCGGGGACCGACGGGTTCGGCGTGCGCCGCTCCCATGCCACAGGCCGGCGAAAGGTCAAATCGCATATCTCATGCGCAGGCCTTGCGGCGTCCACCGTCCCAAGATGATCGATGTAACCACATGGTCACGACCATACGTCGGAGCGTCATGACGCTTGAACCGTTAATTCAACCGTTAGGTCCGAGAGTCGCTACGCGTACTCATCAAAATCAAGTGAGGCCGATATTTATGGATCTGCAAGCCGTTGCGATCCGCATTCGGGTAATCTAACTGCTTTGCCGACGTAACAAATCCAACTTGGCGATGCTCGTCGCGATGCTGTGCTTCACCTGCCTGACCTGTGGCGTCGGCCTCGCCGCATTGTCGACGCGCGACGCCGAACGTGCACCGATGCTGGAACGCTGGAGCGGGATCTGCTTGCTCGTCGGCCTTGTGCTGCTCGGCGTCGGCCTGCCGTTCTTTCGCTGAGGACGCAACACAACCGGAACAGGCCGGTCCCGCCCCCGTTATCCCGCGACTGCGGCACGTCTTCCGCGGCATCGATCGAGGGAATCCATCTCATGAGCCTACTCGGCAGCATCGTCAGCAAGATCCTGCATCCGTTCGGGGGGGCCTCGTCCTCGGCCGCGCCCTCGACCACGGATGCCGGCGGCTCCAGCAGCCCGGCCTCGACCTCCACCACGGCCGACGCGTCGCCGTCGGCCTCCACCTCGGGCGGCCAGGTCGACGTCGAAGCCGTGCTCAACGGCATGGCCGAGAAGAACTCCCAGACGCTGAACTGGCGCACTTCGATCGTGGACCTGATGAAGCTCCTCGATCTCGATTCGAGCCTGACCGCCCGCAAGCAGCTCGCCGACGAGCTGCACTTCACCGGCGACAAGGACGATTCGGCGACCATGAACGTCTGGCTGCACAAGCAGGTGATCAAGAAGCTCGAAGAGAACGGCGGCAAGGTGCCGGCCGACCTCAAGGACTGATCGCGTCCTCGGACCAGAAGCGAAGCCCGGCCGTCGCGCCGGGCTTTTTCATGCCCGGCGCACGCCTCATTTGCCCGTGCGCACCCGCGTCCAGGCTCGCGTGACGAAACGCTGGGTGCGGTCGTCCCAGGCGGTGTTGACCGAGAGGCGCTGCATCGTCGCCTCGTCGGGGTAGATGCCGGGATTGGACAGGATCTCGGGCTTCACGAACGCCTTCGCGGGCAGGTTGCCGCTGGCGTAGGAAACGAAGTTGGTGTTGGCCGCCGCCACCTCTGGCCGCAGCATGTAGTCGATGAAGCTCAGCGCCTCGGCAGGGTGGGCGGCGTCCTTCGGGATCGCGAAGGCGTCGAACCACATCAGCGTGCCTTCCTTTGGAATGAGGTAGGCGATCTCGACGCCGTTCTTGGCCTCGTCGGCCCGCTTCTTCGCCTGCAGCACGTCGCCGGAATAGCCGACCGCGACGCAGAGGTCGCCGTTGGCGAGAGACTGGATGTACTCCGACGAGTGGAACTTCCGGACCGTGCCGCGCACCTTGAACAGGGCGTCGGTGACCTGGGTGATGTCGTCCCAGCGCTTCGAATCGCTCTTCAGGCCGAAGGTCGGCAGCATGCTCGGGATCAGGTCCTCGGGGCTGTCGAGCATCATGATTCCACAATCCTTCAGCTTGTTCGCCGAGGCCGGGTTGAGGACGAGGTTCCAGCTGTTGAAGGCGGCGTTCGTGCCCAGGCGCTCGCGCACCAGCCCGAGGTTGAGCCCGAGCCCGGTGGTGCCCCACATGTAGTCGACGGCGTAGGCGTTGCCGGGATCGTAGGTGGCGAGCCGCCCGGCGATCTCCGGCCAGGCGTTTCCGAGGTTCTTGAGCTTGGCCTTGTCGAGGGGCAGGAACGCGCCGGCCTTGATCAGCCGCTGCAGGAACGGCCCCGACGGCACGACCACGTCGTAGCCGGACCTGCCGGCGAGCAGCTTCGTCTCGAGGATCTCGTTGTTGTCGTAGGTGTCGTAGACGACCTTGATCCCGGTCTCGCGGGTGAAGGCCTCGAGCACCTTCGGGTCGACGTAGTCCGACCAGTTGTAGATGTTGACGACCCGCTCGGGGCCGACCGCCAGCGCCGGCCCGCCCGCGAGCATCGGTCCCGCGAGCAGGATCGCGCGGGCGCACCGGACCATCCGCATCGCGGCGCCCTTCACTTGTCCGAGCGGGCGGCGACGACGACGATCTCGACGAGGTATTCCGGTCCGGCGAGCTTGGCCTCGACGGTCGCGCGGCCGGGCGGGTTTTCCTTCGACACCCAGGCGTCCCAGGCCGCGTTCATCTCGGCGAAGGTGCCGATGTCGGCCAGGTAGATCGTCGCCATCAGGATGCGCTCCTTGTCGCTGCCGGCGTCCGACAGCAACCGGTCGATCTGTCCCAGAATCTGCTGCGTCTGCGCTGTGACGCCGGTGCCGACCGTGTCGGCCGCGACCTGGCCCGCGAGGTACACCGTGTCGCCGTAGGCGACGCCCTGCGCCATCCGTGCGCCCGGCTCGAAGCGTTCGATCGTCATGCCCTGTCCTCAGCTGCGGTTCGGACCGCTTCTGCCGCCCGGCGCCAGCCAGGTAAAGGGGCGCCGCGCCGGCGATCGAGCCAGAGAAGGCATGGAAAAAGGTCCGATCGCGGCCAATTCGTCGCAACCCACGAAGCCGACCGTGCGTTTCACGTCCGTTCTAGCGTCGCGTCATCGGATAAGCGGCGTCACATCGTCAGGCGTCACGTCGCCAAGGGGTTCGTCATGGGTATTCTCTGGACCATCATCATCGGTTTTCTCGCCGGCGTCGTCGCCAAGTTCATCATGCCCGGTTCGAACGAGCCCGCGGGCTTCATTCTGACCACCATCCTCGGCATCGTGGGCGCCTTCGTCGCGACCTTCCTCGGTCAGGCGCTCGGCTGGTACGGCCCGAACCAGGGCGCAGGCTTCATCGGCGCGGTCGTCGGCGCGATCGTCGTGCTCGCCATCTACGGCTTCGTCGCCAGCCGCGGCCGCACCACGACGCTCTGAGGTCCATCTCACTTAGACGACCGACCAAAAAAAGGGGGCGCCGCGAGGCGCCCCCTTTTTTCGTCTCGCTTCGTCGAAGCTCAGAGCCGGTCGGAGACCGCTTTCATCGCGCAATGGCCGGTGGCGCCGCGCAGCGCCAGGCCGACGCCGACGACGAGGGCGGCGAGGCTCAGCCACTTGTTCGGGCGCGGCTGTGCGGCGGCCGCCGCGATGCCGAGGCCGAGCGCCACCGAGACTGCGCGCTCCGTGGTGCTGAGGTTCGGCTCGCCGCTGAAGATGTCGTGGATCATGTCGTTGGCCATGGAATCGACTGCACTCCTGTTGGGGTTCGCGGATCGAACGCCGTGCGAACGCCGCCGTTCCTCACGCTGTGTCGTTTGCCGCCGCGCCGGAACCGCCACGAAAAAGGCGCGGCCCCCTAGAGGACCGCGCCGTCTTCGCCGTCAGGACCTCAGGTCCGAACGATCAGTCGTTGGCGTTGCGACGCTCGCCGCGGCTGCTGCGCTCGCTCCGCTCGCGCGGGGCCCGCTCCTCGCGCTCGGGCTCGCCGCGCTCGGCGCGCTCCGCCTTGAGCTTCTCGGTGAGGTCCTCGCCGGTCTCCTGGTCGACGACCTTCATCGACAGGCGGATCTTGCCGCGGTCGTCCTGGCCGAGGAACTTGACCTTGACCTTCTGGCCCTCGCTGACGACGTCCGTCACCTTGGCGACCCGCTGGGCGGCGAGCTCCGAGATGTGGACGAGGCCGTCCTTGGCGCCGAAGAAGTTCACGAAGGCGCCGAACTCCATCGTCTTCACGACGGTGCCCTCGTAGATCATGCCCGGCTCGGCTTCCGCCACGATCGAGCGGATCCAGTTGTAGGCCGCCTTGATCGCCTTGCCGTCGGCCGACGCGATCTTCACCGTGCCGGAATCGTCGATGTTGATCTTGGCGCCGGTCTTCTCGACGATCTCACGGATCACCTTGCCGCCGGTGCCGATCACTTCCCGGATCTTGTCGGTGGGGATCTGCATGGTCTCGATGCGCGGCGCGTACTCGCCGAGCTCGGGGCGGGCGGCGGTCAGCGCCTTCGCCATCTCCACGAGGATGTGGGCGCGGCCGTCGCGGGCCTGGTCGAGGGCGACCCGCATGATCTCCTCGGTGATGCCGGCGATCTTGATGTCCATCTGGAGCGAGGTGATGCCCTCGTCCGTGCCGGCCACCTTGAAGTCCATGTCGCCGAGGTGGTCCTCGTCGCCGAGGATGTCGGAGAGCACCGCGTAGCGCTCGCCCTCGAGGATGAGGCCCATGGCGATGCCGGCGACGGGACGGCGCAGGGGCACGCCCGCATCCATCAGCGACAGCGAGCCGCCGCAGACCGAGGCCATCGAGGACGAGCCGTTCGACTCGGTGATCTCGGACACGACGCGGATCGTGTACGGGAACTCGTGGGCCGGTGGCAGCACCGGGTGGATCGCGCGCCAGGCGAGCTTGCCGTGGCCGATCTCGCGGCGGCCGGGCGAACCCATGCGGCCGGTCTCACCCACCGAGTAGGGGGGGAAGTTGTAGTGCAGCAGGAAGGTCTCCTTGTAGGTCCCCTGCAGCGCGTCGATGTACTGCTCGTCCTCGCCGGTGCCGAGCGTCGCGACGACCAGCGCCTGCGTCTCCCCGCGGGTGAACAGCGACGAGCCGTGGGCGCGCGGCAGCACGCCGACCTGACTCTCGATCGGGCGGACGGCCTTCACGTCGCGGCCGTCGATGCGCGAGCCGGTGTCGAGGATGTTCCAGCGAACCACCTTCGACTGCGCCTCCTTGAAGGCGGCCTTGACCTTCTCGGGGGCGAACTTCTGCTCGCCCTCAGCCGGGCAGAGCGCGGCGACCACCTTCGCCTTCACGGCGTCGACAGCCTTGTAGCGCTCCTGCTTGACGGTGATCTTGTAGGCGTCGCGCAGCTCCGACTCGCAGACGCCGAGCACGGCGGCCTCGACGTCGGCGTTCTCCGGCGGGGAGAAGGCGCGCGGCTCCTTGGCGGCCTTCTCGGCCAGGCGGACGATCGCCTCGATCACCGGCTGGAAGTGCTTGTGGCCGAACATCACGGCGCCGAGCATGATCTCCTCGGAGAGCTCCTTCGCCTCCGACTCGACCATCAGCACCGCGTCGGTGGTGCCGGCGACGACGAGGTCGAGCACCGCGCCGTCCATCTCCGGGACCGGCGGGTTCAGCACGTACTGGCCGTTGGCGTAGCCGACGCGGGCCGCGCCGATCGGGCCCATGAACGGCACGCCCGACAGGGTCAGCGCCGCGGAGGCCGCGACCATCGCCAGGATGTCGGGATCGTTCTCGAGGTCGTGGGTGAGCACGGTCACGACGACCTGGGTGTCGTTGCGCCAGCCGTCGATGAAGAGCGGGCGGATCGGGCGGTCGATCAGGCGGGAGACCAGGGTCTCCTTCTCGGAAGGGCGGCCCTCGCGCTTGAAGTAGCCGCCGGGGATGCGGCCGGCGGCGTACGCGCGCTCCTGATAGTTCACGGTGAGCGGCAGGAAGTCGATCCCGATCTTCGGCTCCTTGGAGGAGACGACGGTGGCGAGCACCGAGGTGTCGCCGTAGGTGGCCATCACCGAGCCGTCGGCCTGGCGCGCGACCTTGCCGGTCTCCAGCACGAGGCGGCGATCGCCCCACATCAGCTCTTCACGTTGTACGTCGAACATTCTGTTTTCCTTGCCATCGTGCGGCGGGCGAACCCGGCGCGGCCAGGGGCAAGACGGCGGGACACTCCGGCGGCGGAGTGCCCTGCGATCCTGTCCCTGGTGTTCGCGCCTCGAAGTCGCCCGTTGCTCGGAGGGCCGGACCCGTTCCGGCCACCCGAGGTACGGGAGCGTCCTCCGCGATCCTCGGATCGCGAAAGACACCCCATCTCGGTGTGTCGTCGCATTTTCTTCGCGCGAGCCGGTGTCCGCCTCGCTCGAAAATGCTTTCCATAAAAAACGGTCCCGAGCCGGGCTCGGAACCGCGTGCAGTGCTTAGCGGCGGATGCCGAGGCGCTCGATGAGGCCGCGGTAGCGGGCCTCGTCCCGGCGCTTCACGTAGTCGAGCAGCGAGCGGCGCTGCGAGACCATCTTCAGGAGGCCGCGGCGGGAATGGTTGTCCTTGCCGTGGGTCTTGAAGTGGGCGGTCAGGTTGGTGATCCGCTCGGTGAGGATCGCCACCTGGACCTCCGGCGAGCCGGTGTCCTTGGCGACGGTCGCGTATTCCTTGATGAGCGCGGTCTTGCGCTCTGCCGAGATCGACATCGCAGTGCCTTTCAGGTGAGGTGTTCGGAGGTGCCGTGCGGTCGCCCCTCCGAAACGGGAGGGCTGCGCGTCGGCAGGCTCGGGTCGTGCTCGGATCTTGGCCGATGCCGGGATGTCGTCCAGCAGGGTCGTTGGCCCAAGCGGTTTCGGCCCCGCCCGTCGCCGGGCCGAGGCCGCGCGGACCATACACGAAACCCTCGCCAACGCCAGCCCGGCGCGGGCACGCGGTCGACCGCTCGAAAGCGCTTGCCTTGTTCTCCTTCGGCCTCAGTCGCCGTCGCCCGCCTCCGCGGGCTTAGGCTTTCGCTCCGCGGGGCGCTCTTCGCGCCCGGAGCCGCAGGCCCAGGCCGGATATAACGGCGCGCGGATGCATCCCAGCCATCCCCATGCGTCGTTGCTTCGCGGCATTGCCGCTCCTAACGCTGCCGCATCGCGGCGCGACGCGCCTCTCGTTACATGACCGATCGCACCATGAACCACGAACCGCCCCCCGTGACGCTGGTCCTGCCGGAACGGCTGTCCCTGCCGAAGGACAAGATCCGGGTGCTGCTGCTCGAAGGCATCAACGACAACGCCGTCGGCCTGATGCAGGCGGCGGGCTACACCAACCTCGTCCGCCTGCCGAAGGCGCTCGACCGCGACGCCCTGCACGCGGCCCTGAAGGGTATCCACATCCTCGGCATCCGCTCGCGCACGCAGCTCGATGGGGCCGCCCTCGACGCGGCCGACCGGCTACTCGCGGTGGGCTGCTTCTCGGTCGGCACCAACCAGGTCGACCTCGACGCCGCCCGCCGCCGCGGCGTGCCGGTGTTCAACGCGCCGTTCTCGAACACCCGCTCGGTGGCCGAGCTCGTCATCGGCGAGATCGTGATGCTGCTGCGCCGAATCGTGCCGCGCTCGGTCGGGGCGCATGCGGGCCGGTGGGACAAGTCGGCGACGGGCTCCGTCGAGGTGCGCGGCAAGACGCTGGGCATCGTCGGCTACGGCAACATCGGCACGCAGCTCTCGACGCTGGCCGAGGCCATGGGCATGCGGGTGGTGTTCTACGACCACACCGACAAGCTTCGCCACGGCAACACCGAGCCGACCGCCTCGCTCGCCGACCTGCTCGCCCAGAGCGACGTGGTCTCGCTGCACGTGCCCGAGACCGACGCCACCGCCAACATGATCGGCGAGGCCGAGATCCGCGCGATGAAGCCGGGTGCGTACCTCATCAACAACGCCCGCGGCACCGTCGTCGACCTCGACGCGCTCGCTCGCGCGCTCCGCGACGGGCACCTGGCGGGCGCCGCCGTCGACGTGTTCCCGGTCGAGCCCGGCTCGAACCAGGAGCGCTTCGTCTCGCCGCTCCAGGGCCTGGAGAACGTGATCCTGACCCCGCATGTCGGCGGCTCCACCGAGGAGGCGCAGGAGCGCATCGGCGCGGAGGTCGCGCGCAAGCTCGTGGACTATTCCGACATCGGCTCGACGATCGGCGCGGTGAACTTCCCGCAGGTGCAGCTGCCGCCGCGGCCGACCGGCGCCCGCTTCATCCACGTGCAGCAGAACCTGCCCGGCATGCTCAACCGGCTCAACGCGGTGTTCTCCCGCGCCGGCATCAACATCGCCGGCCAGTTCTACCAGACCGACGGCGAGGTCGGTTACGTGGTGCTGGAGACCGACGCGACCAACGCCGACGCCGAGACCCTGCTCGCCGAGATCCGCGCGATCCCGGGCACGATCCGCGCGCGGCTGCTGTACGAGCGGCGCTGAGGGCGGCGGTCGCGCGTCGCGCTGCCTTCGAACTGACGTCCATCGCGGCATGACGGCACCGGATGGATCGTTCGAAGCACCGCGTGACCCCCTCTCCCATGGGGAAGAGGGTTGGGGTGAGGGGCGTGACCTCTCAGGACAGGGCACGCCCCTCATCCTGTCCTTCTCCCCCTGGGAGAAGGGACCCGCGCTCGCCTCCGCAGCCGGCCGGAGCCTGATCGCGGAGCGCGCGAAGATTCTTGCCCGACGCGGCTATCGCTGGCGCGGCCCTTGCCGCAGCCTCGCGCATCGCCCGCGGGTTCGGACCACGCCACCCCATGACCACCGGCCTCTTCGCCACGAAGAAATCCGTCGCCGCGCTCGTCGCCGCGCATGACGACGACCAAGGGCCGGCACTGGCCCGCGACCTGTCGGCGTTCGGGCTGGTCTGCATCGGCCTCGGCGCGACCATCGGGGCGGGGATCTTCGTCCTCACGGGCACGGCCGCCGCGCAATATGCCGGGCCGGCGCTGGCGCTGTCGTTCGTGGCCGGCGGCATCGCCTGCGCCTTCGTCGGGCTGTGCTACGCGGAACTCGCCGCGATGATCCCGGTGCCGGGCTCGACCTACGCCTACACCTACGCGACGCTCGGCGAGCTCTGCGCCTGGATCATCGGCTGGGACCTCGTCCTGGAATTCGCCTTCGCCGCGGCCACCGTCGCGGTCGGCTGGTCGGGCTACGCGCAGAGCCTGCTGGCGGATGCGGGCCTGCGCCTGCCCGCGGTCCTCGCCGCAGCGCCCGGGGGAGGCGGCCTCGTCAACCTGCCGGCGGCGGGAATCGTCCTCGCGCTGACGGCGCTGCTGATGCGGGGCAGCCGCGAGGCCTCGTGGGTCAACGCTGCGATGGTGGCCCTCAAGGTCGCGATCATCCTCGGCTTCGTCGGCGTCGGCGCCGCGCACCTGAAGCCGGAACTGTGGCACCCGTTCATCCCGGAGAACACCGGAACCTTCGGGGAATTCGGCTGGAGCGGCATCCTGCGCGGGGCCGGCGTGGTGTTCTTCGCCTTCATCGGCTTCGAGACGGTCTCGACCGCCGCCGGCGAGACCCGTGATCCGCAGCGCGACGCGCCGATCGGGCTGCTCGGGTCGCTGGCGGTAAGCACCGTGCTCTACGTCGCGGTCGCCGCGGTGCTCACCGGCCTCGTGCCGTACCGGTCGCTGAACGTCGCCGACCCGATCGCCAAGGCGATCGACGCGATCGGGCTCGGCGGCTTCAGCGTCGCGATCAAGCTCGGCGCGCTGGTCGGGCTGACCACCGCGACGCTGACCGCGCTCTACGGGCAGGCGCGGGTGTTCTACGCCATGGCCCGCGACGGCCTGCTGCCGCGCCTGTTCGCACAGGTGAGCCCGACGACGCGCACGCCGATGTTGAGCCAGGCGACGATCGGCGGGCTCACCGCGCTGGTCGCCGCCCTCGTGCCGATCGAGGAGCTGGGCGAACTCGTCAGCATCGGCACGCTGTTCGCCTTCGTGCTGGTCTGCACCGCGGTCCTGATCCTGCGGCGGACCGAGCCGGACCGGCCGCGCCCGTTCCGGGTCCCGGCGGTCACGCCGGTGGCCGGCCTCGGCATCCTGTCGTGCCTGCTGCTGATGGCGGGCCTGCCGGGCGAGACCTGGATCCGCCTCGCAATCTGGCTCGCGCTCGGCCTCGCCCTCTACGCGGTCTACGGGCGCAAGAACGCCCGCCGGGTGAGGGCGGGCGCGTCGCAGGCATCAGGCTGAAACCGGACCACAGGGGGCATGCCCCCGTGGCTGGGTGCAGACGCTCAGAACGAGCGGCGGTGCGGGGTCTGCCCGCCGCCGTAGCGGCGGCGGAGATACGAGACGACCTTCGGCAGCAGGAAGGCGAGCAGGATCTTTCGCATGGGTCGGCGGACCTTCTTCACGAGCGTGTGAAGGTGCAATGCGCCGAGCCCGTCCGCGTTCCGGTCAGAGCTCCAGCGTCAGCGTCACGGGCGCGTGGTCGGACGGGCGCTCCCAGCCGCGGACGTCCCGCGCGACGTCGACCTTGTGCACGGTGCCGGCCAGGTCCGGCGAGACCCAGGCGTGGTCGAGTCGCCGGCCCTTGTCGGCCGCCGCCCAGTCGGGCGAGCGGTAGCTCCACCACGTGAAGATCTTCTCGGGCGGCGGGGTCAGCAGCCGCGCGGTGTCGACCCAGCCGACCTCGTTGCGCAGGCGTTCGAGCGCCTCGGTCTCGACCGGCGTGTGGCTCACCACGTCGAGGAGTTGCTTGTGCGACCAGACGTCGTGCTCAAGCGGCGCAACGTTGAGGTCGCCGACGAGGATCGCGGGCCCCTTCATCCGGCGCCCGCCCCAGGCGCGCAGGTCGCGTAGAAAATCGAGCTTGTGCGCGAATTTCGGGTTGAGGGCGGTGTCGGGCACGTCGCCGCCGGCCGGCACGTAGAAATCGTGCAACGCGATGCCCGCGGCCGCGCCCGCCTCGGGGCCGAGCACCGCCGAGATGTGGCGCGCGTCCTGGCGCTCGCAGAAGCTCATCACGTCGCGGGTGATCAGCGGGAACCGCGAGAGGATCGCGACGCCGTTGTAGCCCTTCTGCCCGGCGAAGACGACGTTCTCGTAGCCGGAGCCGCGCAAGGCCTTCAGCGGGAAGGCGTCGTCCGGGCACTTGGTCTCCTGCAGGCAGAGCACGTCGGGCTTCGCCTCGGCGAGGAAGCGCAGCACGAGGTCGATGCGCAGGCGCACCGAATTGATGTTCCAGGACGTGACGGTGAGGCGCAACGGAAACGCTCGCGGTTCTCGGGGGGACGCGGCTGGATAGCGCGATTCGGCCGTGCGATCGACGCCGCGACCGGGGCCCTCGCGGAAATGGCGTGCTCAGCCCAGGACGACGGAGTATGTCCGCGCACGGACCACCGCTCGCCCCCCGCTAGACGACACGCCAGAGACATCGCCCTTGCCGCGCATCCGCTCCGTCCTGTTCAACGCCTACTGGGCCGCCTGGACCGCTCTGTTCCTGGCGCCGCTCGCAGTGCTGGCCGCTTCCGGCTCGCCCGTCCGGCCGATCCGCGCGGCGACGCGCCTGTGGGCGCGCGGCATCCTGTTCGGGCTCCGCACGATCTGCGGCCTGCGCTACGTCGAGGAGGGGCGCGAGCGCATCCCGAACGAGCCCTGCCTGATCGTCGCCAACCACCAGTCGGCCTGGGAGACGCTGGCCTTCCTGATCCTGGTGCCCGACGTGGCGATCATCGCCAAGCGCGAGCTGGTCGCCATCCCCGTGGTCGGCTGGTTCCTGCGCCGCTCGCCGATGATCATCATCGACCGCGCCAACGGCACGCAGGCCCTGCGCACGATGATCGACGAGAGCCGCGCCGCCGTGGCCGACGGGCGTTCGGTGCTGATCTTCCCCGAGGGCACCCGCGGCACCATCGCGGAGAAGCTGCAGTTCAAGCGCGGCGTCGAGCTGCTGTACGGGCGGCTCGGCCTGCCGGTGCTGCCGGTGGCGGTCAACTCCGGGCTGTACTGGCCGACCGGGTCCTCGACGCGGGCCGGCACCGTGACGGTGAGCTACCTCGCCCCCCTGGCGCCCGGCCTGTCGGCGGCCGAGTTCATGCGCGGCACCGAGGGCGCGATCGACAGCGAGCTCGATCGCTGGCGCCCCAGGGCAATCGCCTGACAGCGCTTGCCCCGTTTTTCATTGCGGCCTCAATCGCCGGCGCCCGCATCCGCGGGCTCGGGCTTCCGCTCCGCGGGGCGCTCTTCGCGCCCTGAAGCCGCGAACGCTGCTTCCAGCGACCGCCCTGGCTGGAATCCCGAAGCCGCGTAAGGCGCTTCAGTCGACGGCGCCGTAATAGGTGAAGTGCTTCTTCACCGGCTCGATCACGTCCCAGGTGCCGGAAAAACCTTTCGGTGTGACGAAGGCGTCGCCGGCCCGGTAGGTCTTCGCGGTGCCCTCGGCGTCGGTGACGATCACGACGCCTTCGAGCAGGTGGATGAACTCGTCCCGGCCGAAGTCGATGCGGAACTTGCCCGGGCGGCAGGTCCAGATGCCGGCGGCGAACAGCTTGTCGGGGCTCTCGTAGACGTAGGTCGCGGTCTGCTCCGGGCGGCCGGAGAGGATGCAGGACCGCTCGGGCCAGTAGCCGGCGGCCGGCGGCCGGCCGGCGGGGAAGTCGACGTTCGTCACCGTCGGCCCGGCCAGCACCGGCGGCGGCGGGCCGGCCGGTCGGCGCAGGCCCGGCACCACCGCGAGGAACGCGGCGACGGGCCCTGCGAAGGTGTGGAGAAGCCTGGCGATTTCCATGTCGTACCCCCGATCGAATCGAACGAGGGGCACGATCGGGCGGCGCGCGTTGACGGCGGGTTCACCGCGGCGGCGCTAGGCGGCAATCGCCACGCTTCAAGGCGCCTGTCCCCGGATCGATGCGGAGAGCGTTAAGGAATCCTCGCCGCGCCAAACCTCACGGGGTTTGCGACTGCTTGATCCGCTCCTGCATCGCCTTGTCCTCGGGGCGGCCGTAATTGATGAAGAACTGGTTGCCGTCGACGGCCTTGCCCCGCTGCAGGTTCGAGAGCTGCACGGTGGTGAGGTAGCCCTGCGGATCGGTGATCCGCCACTGGCTCAGCACCTTCACGTCGGGGTCGAAGAACAGCTGGATCTTCGAGGTGCCGCCCAGCGTCGCGCGATCCTCCAGGCTGATGCGGACGCCGCCGGGATCGTTCGACACGTCGGTGACGGTGAGGTCGCGGGCGAGGTCGATCTTCTCGCGGACCAGGAATTTCAGCGGCGTCTGGGCGATGAAGTACAGATCCTGGGTCGCGAGCTTGCGGTCGCGCACCGCCACCGAGGTGCCGTCGGCCACGACCTCCAGCGGCGAGGGCGGGTCGTAGTCGAAGCGCAGGCGGCCGGGTTTCGCGATGGTGAGCTTGCCGCCGATCCGCCGCCCGTCCGCGGCGATCTGGATGAACGAGCCGGTGAGCGTGCCCATGCCGTTGAAGTAGGCGTTGGCCTGGGACAGCACGGTGGCGGCGTCCGGCGGCTCGTCCGAGGCGCCGGCCGGGGCAGGGGCGGGCGCGCCGACGGCGGCGACCTTCGCGTCCGCCGCGGAGGGCTTGCCCGCGACCGGCTTGGCGGCACCGGGCTTCTCGGCCGAGCGGGCCTTGGCGTCCTTCGATGATTCCTTCGTCGCGTCCTTCGTCGAATCCTTGGCCGCAGGCTTGGCGACCGTCTTCTTCGCGGGCGCGGCCGGCGTCGGCGATGGAGCCGGCGCCGCCTCCGGCTCTGGCGCCGGGGCCGGCTGTTCCTTGCGGCCGAACAGGCCGTCGAGGAAGCTGCTGACCTGCGCGTCGGCCGGCGCGACCGGGGCGATCCAGGCCGCGAGCGCGAAGAGCGATCCGGCAAGTCGGGTGCGGCGGCCGAGCATGGACAGGCGTCTCCTGGGCGGGTGCGGCGTCCCGCAAGCGATGGTCGGCGTCCGGCGTGCAAACGGCGCCGCGCGAGGGCGTCGTGGCGCGCGAAACGCCCGTCGAGCCGGGACGCCCGCTCGGGGCGCCGGGCATCCGGGCGCGTCGTCGGGCGCCGTTAGAGCGGCACCCTGTGGCGAAGATGCGACGCCCGGCCCGGTTTCGGGCCGACGCCGCGTGCCGGCTACTCGTCGTCGTACATGCTGGCGGCGTGGGGGGCGCCCTCGACCAGGATCTCGCGTTTTCCCGCGTGGTTGGCCTGGCCGACGATGCCCTCGATCTCCATCCGCTCCATGATCGAGGCGGCGCGGTTGTAGCCGATCTGCAGGCGGCGCTGGATGTAGCTGGTCGAGGCCTTGCGGTCCCGCAGCACCACCTGGATCGCCTGCTCGTAGAGGTCGCCGGCCTCGCCGCCCGACGCCGCCACGAAGGCGCCGACGTCGAACACCGGAAGGTCGGCCTCCTCGACCTCGGCTTCGACCGCCTCGGCCTTGCCCCGGCCCTTGCCCTTGGGCGCATCCTCCGACCCGTCGTCGGCGGTGACCGCCTCGAGGTAGGCGGGCCGGCCCTGGCGCTTGAGGTGGGCGACCACGCTCTCGACCTCCGAGTCCGAGCAGAACGGCCCGTGCACGCGCGTCGTGCGGCCGCCGCCGGCCATGAACAGCATGTCGCCCTGGCCCAAGAGCTGCTCGGCGCCCATCTCGCCGAGGATCGTGCGCGAGTCGATCTTGCTCGTCACCTGGAAGCTGATCCGCGTCGGGAAGTTCGCCTTGATCGTGCCGGTGATCACGTCCACCGACGGACGCTGCGTCGCCATGATCAGGTGGATGCCCGCCGCCCGCGCCATCTGGGCGAGGCGCTGGATCGCGCCCTCGATGTCCTTGCCGGCCACCATCATCAGGTCGGCCATCTCGTCGACCACGATCACGATGTAGGGCAACGGGGAGAGGTCCATCGCCTCGTCCTCGAACACCGCTTCGCCGGTCTCGCGGTTGAAGCCGGTCTGGATCGTGCGCGTGATGGTCTCGCCCTTGGCGCGCGCCTCCGCCATCCGGGCGTTGTAGCCGTCGATGTTGCGGACCGCGATCTTGGACATCTTCTTGTAGCGCTCCTCCATCTCGCGCACGGCCCACTTGAGGGCGATGACCGCCTTCTTCGGGTCGATGACGACGGGGGAGAGCAGGTGCGGGATGCCGTCGTAGACGGACAGCTCCAGCATCTTCGGGTCGACCATGATCAGGCGGCACTCTTCCGGCTTCATCCGGTAGAGCAGGCTGAGGATCATGGTGTTGATCGCCACAGACTTGCCCGAGCCGGTGGTGCCGGCCACCAGCAGGTGCGGCATGCGGGCGAGGTCGGCGATGATCGGCTCGCCGCCGATGTTCTTGCCGAGGCAAAGCGCGAGCTTGTGCTTGCTGGCGAAGAAGTCCGGCGCCGAAAGCAGCTCGCGCAGGAACACCGTCTCGCGGATCTCGTTCGGCAGCTCGATGCCGATGACGTTGCGGCCGGGCACCACGGCGACGCGGGCCGAGACCGCGGACATCGAGCGGGCGATGTCGTCCGACAGGCCGATGACCCGGGAGGACTTGGTGCCGGGGGCCGGCTCCAATTCGTAGAGAGTCACGACCGGGCCGGGGCGCACCGCGAGGATGTCGCCGCGTACGCCGAAATCCTGGACCGTCTGCTGCAGGTTGAGCGCGTTCTGCTCCAGCACGTCGGCGTCCACCTCCGGGCTTTCGCCGGGCACGGGCATGGCGAGCAGGTCGAGGGCGGGCAGCTCGTAGTCGGCGTTCTCCACCGAGGCGATAGCGAGGTGACGGCCGGCGGCGATCAGGTGCGGGCGGCCGACGACCGGCATCGCCGCGACCGGCGACGCCGGGGCCTCGACCACCGGCTCGAAGGCTTGCTCCGAGGCGTGCTCCAAGGCTTGCTCGAAGACCGGCTCCGAGGGCGCCTCGAAGGTCGGCTCGGACACCGGCGCGACCTCGACCGGAGCCGGGGCCGGGGCGGCCTTGCCGCGCAGCAGCACGGGGCGCGGCACGATCGGCAGGACCACCGGCGGCGCGGCGGCCGGCATCGCCAAACTCGGCGCGAAGGTCGGCGCGAAGGATTCGGCGCCGAAGGCCGGCTCGGCGGCCTGGAACGCGGCCTCGTATTCCGGCTGGACGGCTTCGAGGTCGACGATTGCCGGCAGCAGGGCCGGCTCCGTCGGCCGCGCGGGACGGATCGCGGCGCGGGCGGCCATCGCCGACAGCACCGGGGCGCGGCGGACCTCGTGGATCGCTGCCGGAGAGGGGAGGGGGGTTCCGGGCCCGAACACCAGCGACAGCGCCGGGCGCACCGAGAGCGCCGGCACCGCGGCGGCGATCACCACGTCGCCGCCGTGGCCGAGGCCGTCCTGGCCGGCGTCGTCCTGGACGACGTCGTGCTGGCTCGCGTTGTCCTGCCCGTGCTCGGGGCGGAGCGGGCGATCGAAGCGCACGAGGCGGTCGAGGACGTAGACCGGCGCAGGCGGCAGCGAGCGCAGATGCGAGATGTCCACCGGCACCGAAACGAATCGGTCGGCCGGCGCAGGCTCGGCCGGCATCGCGACCGAAACCTCCTGCGCGGCGTCGCCGCCCTCGGCGGAGCCGGGCCGGATCGCCGCCCAGGCCTCGGCGGAGGACCAGTCGCCCGCCTCGAACCAGGGCTGGACGTCGGACCAATCGGGCAGCTCGGACAGGTCGCGGGCCTCGGCCGGCGCGGGCGCGGTGGCGGCCGACAGCTCGACCGCCGGGCGCGACGGGCGGCGATCGGGCGTGCGGAAGAAGCGGACGCCGGGCGGCGGAACGAAGGGCTGGCGCCACAGGGGCAGCGGCGGCCCGGGCGGGATCGCCACGGCCTCGGCCGCCCCGCGCTCGGCTTCGGCGGCCGACCGTTCGGCATCGATCTCGGCTTCATGCGCGGCGGCGTCGCGCTCGGCGGCGGCGGCCAGCATCGCGGCCTGCGCGTCGGCCCGTGCGAGGTCGAGGGCGTTGCGCTCGGCCTCCAGCGCGCGCTGGCGGCGCTCCTGCAGGATGGTGTCGGGGGTGCGGGTGTAGCGCACGGCGGGCGGGGCG
Source organism: Methylobacterium sp. WL12 (assembly GCF_008039475.1). NCBI lineage: Bacteria > Pseudomonadati > Pseudomonadota > Alphaproteobacteria > Hyphomicrobiales > Methylobacteriaceae > Methylobacterium > Methylobacterium sp. WL12. The sequence continues at coordinate 21,305 of NZ_VRUW01000040.1, forward strand.
TCGGGGCGGAGCGAGGCGCCTGCCACAGCGTGGGCGACCCCGCGCGGACGGTCGATGTCCTCCGGCGTGATCGCGGCCGGCCGGCGCGGAGAGCGCACCAGCACACCGGGCGAGGAGGCGGAGGCGTCGATGCGGCTCTCGGGCCGGGCGCCGTCGAGCATGTCGAGGGTCGCCCGGTCGTCGAAGACCTCGGTCGGCCAAGCGTCGGCGAACACCGCGTCGCGGCCGGCGCGGGAATCGGTCCAGCTGCCGTCAGAGCCCGGCTCGGTGCCGCGCCCCAGCATCGCGTTCGGCGGCGTGAGCCAGCTCGGCGCCGGCCGGGTGCCGGCGATGGCGTAGCCCGGCCGCTGCGGGCCGCCGACGAGGCGCCGCGTCAGGCTCGCCCGCAGGGACATCAACCGATGCGCCAGCGCGCCGAGCGTGAGGCTCGGGCGGTCGCCGCCGCGGCTGGGGCGAGAGGGGTCGCGATGAGAATAGGGAGGCCGTCCCGATGCGCGCATGGGTTCTCAAAAACTCGAAACACGGAAAGGCCGTCCCGCCCGGAACGGTCGATCCGAGTTAGGCCGAACGTCGTTAACAGAGCCTTGAAAACCGCCCGTCGCCGAGTGCTGGAGGGGCGGGCCGGCAAGCGGTAAGGTGGTGGGGACATTCCACCTCGCGCGGGTCGTGACGCCCTTGGCACAAGCCCCTCTCTCGCAAGCCCTTCCCCGGAAGGACTTCCAATCCCTCTACGCGCACGGGTTCGCCCGCGTGGCCGCCTGCACCGGGCGGAGCCACCCGGGCGACCCCGAGCGCAACGCCAACGCGATCCTGGCGCTCGCCGAGCGGTGCCACGGGCAGGGCGTCGCGGTGGCCGTCTTCCCGGAGCTCGCGCTGTCGGCCTACGCCATCGAGGACCTGCTGCTGCAGGCGACGCTGCTCGATGCGGTCGAGGCGGCGGCGGCGCGGTTGGTCGCGGCCTCGGGCGATCTCCGCCCCCTCCTCCTCGTCGGCGCGCCGGTGCGCTGGCGGAACCGGATCTACAACGCGGCGCTCGCGATCCAGGGCGGCCGGCTGCTGGGCGTCGTGCCGAAGCTCCACCTGCCGAACTACCGCGAGTTCTACGAGAAGCGGCACTTTGCCTCCGGCGCCGGCATCGCGGGCGAGACCGTGCGCTTCGCCGGCCACGAGGTGCCGTTCGGCGCCGACCAGTTGTTCGTCGCCGAGGACGTGCCGGGCCTGACCGTCGGCGTGGAGATTTGCGAGGATTTGTGGGTGCCCGACGCCCCGGGCATGCACGCGGCGCTTGCCGGCGCCACGGTGCTCGCCAACCTCTCAGGCAGCCCGATCACGGTCGGCCGGGCGGAGTCGCGCGCCCTGCTCTCGCGCGCGGCCTCGATGCGCGGCCTGTGCGCCTACGTCTACGCGGCGGCGGGCTTGGGCGAATCCACCACCGACCTGTCCTGGGACGGGCAGACCAGCGTCGACGAGAACGGCGTGCGGCTGGCGGAAGGCGAGCGCTTCTCGGCCTCGCCGGTCGCGACGCTCGCCGACGTTGACCTCGACCTCCTCGCCCAGGAGCGTCTGCAGGCCGGCAGCTTCGACGACAACGCTCGCGGCGGCCCCCGCCCGGCCTACCGCCGCGTGCCGTTCCGCCTCGATCCGCCGGCCGGCGACCTCGGGCTGATGCGGCGGATCGAGCGGTTTCCGTTCGTGCCGGCCGACCCGGCCCGCCTCGCCCAGGATTGCTACGAGGCCTACAACATCCAGGTCGCGGGCCTCGCCAAGCGCCTGGAAGCCACCGGCACGCGCAAGGCCGTGATCGGCGTCTCGGGCGGGCTCGACTCGACCCATGCCCTCATCGTGATCGCCAAGGCCTTCGACCGGCTCGGGTTTCCGCGCTCGGACATCCTGGCCTACACCCTGCCGGGCTTCGCCACCTCGGACGCGACGAAGGGCAACGCGCACGCGCTGATGCGGGCGCTCGGCACGACCGCGGCCGAGATCGACATCCGCCCCGCCGCCCGCCAGATGCTCGCCGACATGGGCCACCCCTACGCGGCGGGGGAGGCGGTCTACGACGTCACCTTCGAGAACGTGCAGGCGGGCTTGCGCACCGACTACCTGTTCCGGCTGGCCAACCACGCCGGCGGGATCGTCGTCGGCACCGGCGACCTGTCGGAGCTGGCGCTCGGCTGGTGCACCTACGGCGTCGGCGACCAGATGAGCCACTACGCCGTCAACGCCGGCGTGCCCAAGACCTTGATCCAGCACCTGATCCGCTGGACGATCGCCTCCGGCCAGTTCGGCATGGAGGAGGGGCGCGTGCTGAGCGCGGTGCTCGACACCGAGATCTCGCCCGAGCTCGTGCCGGCCGAAGCGGACGCCGCGCCGCAGAGCACGGAAGCCGTGATCGGCCCCTACGCGCTGCAGGACTTCACCCTGTTCTACACCCTGCGCCACGGCTTTCGCCCGTCGAAGATCGCCTTCCTGGCGCTCCATGCCTGGGGCGACGCGGCGAAGGGCGCGTGGCCGCCCGACTTCCCCGCCGACAAGCGGCTCGCCTACGGCCTGCCGGAGATCCGGCGCTGGCTCGGGGTGTTCCTGACCCGGTTCTTCGGCTTCAGCCAGTTCAAGCGCTCGGCGTTGCCGAACGGGCCGAAGGTGTCGGCCGGGGGCGCCCTCTCCCCGCGCGGCGACTGGCGGGCGCCCTCCGACGGGACGGCCCGGATCTGGCTCGACGAGTTGGAGCGCAACGTCCCCGAAACGTGATCGACACAAACCGGACAGAGTGTGTGATTATCCACACGGTCAAGCTGATTTGCCGTGTACGGCAGATCCGGTTCGAGGGGTCGGCCGAGGGGAGGATGCGCCCATGCAGAGCTACAACCTGTTCCGCCTGAAGAGCGTCGAGGGTCTGTGCTGCGCCGTGCCGGAGTCGAGCCGCGTGCCGCGCTTCCTCGGTGGCGGCCGCTGGACCTTCGGCGGCAAGCTCGACGACCGGTCCGACATCCCCCTCGACTTCGACGGCCGGGCCGCGGAGACCGGCGTGCGTTTCAACGGATTCTACCTGTTCCAGACCGTCGACCAGCGCTTTTTGTAGGCTTAGGGCCGTAAGTCGAAGGTCGCGGCGAGCATTCCTTAAGGGGCGACGTGGGATGATCGGGCTATCGTCTTCGAGCCTGGGGCCCTGTTCATGTCTTCGGAACACCGCAACGAGACCCGCCAAAGGGTGTTCCTGAAGGGCCGCATCGTGTTCAACAACGGTGCCTCGAGCATGGATTGCCTCGTGCGCGACTTCTCCTCCTCGGGGGCGCGGCTGGCCCTCAGCGAAAGCTCGACGCTGCCCGAGGTGTTCGACCTCTACATCCCCCAGAAGGACCGGACCTACCGCTCGACCCTGCGCTGGCGCCGCGCCGACGGCGTCGGGATCACCTTCGCCGACGAGGCGGCCAAGCCCGCTTCCGTCGCGGCGCCGACGGCGGCGGCCGAGCCGGCGGCGGAGGACAACTCCGTCACGGTGCTGCTGCGTCGGATCACCGAACTCGAGGCCGAGAACGCGACCCTGCGCCGGCTGCTGACCGGGATGGCGCAAACCGGCGCGGCGACGGCCGCCTGAGCCGTCAGACCTCGAGTGCGGCGCGGATGCGCTCCGCGTGACCTGCGAGCACCGTCGGGTCGGCCATCCCGCCCTCGTGGCGCTGGAGCGGCACCCCGTCGAACCGGGGTACGACGTGGACGTGCAGGTGGAACACCGTCTGCCCCCCGGCCGCCTCATTGAACTGGAACACCGTGAGCCCGTCCGCTTCGAACGCGGCCTTCACCGCCCGCGCGACCCGCTGCACGCTGGCCGCCAACGCCGCGAGCGAGGCCGGATCGGCGTCGAGCAGGCCGCGCGCGGGCGCCTTCGGAATCACCAGCGTGTGCCCCGGCCCCTGAGGCATCACGTCCATGAAGGCCAGGGTGTCGGCATCCTCGTAGACCCGGTGCGCGGGGATCTCGCCGCGCAGGATCTTCGCGAAGATGTTGTCGGGGTCGTAGGCCGTATCCGTCATGCAGGGTACCCGTGGTTGCGGCCGCCAGGATGCACCGGCGCCGCCGCCGCGTCCACGCGGGCGGAACCCGTCGGCGGCGCCGGCGCTTAGGCTCGGATCGCCGCGGCCCGGCTGCGATTCGCCCCCCAGATCGAACAGGAACGCCCGCGCATGGCCCATGAGAGCACCGGCGCCATCTACACCGCCGCTGGCGCCAACCTCGCCATCGCCCTGGCGAAGTTCGTGGGCGCCACCGTCACCGGCTCCTCCGCGATGCTGGCCGAGGGCGCACACTCGGTGGTGGACACCGCCAACCAGATCCTGCTGCTCGTCGGCTTGAAGCGCGCGAAGAAGCCGGCGGACGCAAGGCACCCGTTCGGCTACGGCCGCGAGGTCTACTTCTACGCCTTCATCGTCGCGCTGCTGATCTTCCTCGGCGGCGGCATCTTCGCGATCTACGAGGGTGCCCACAAGATCCGGCATCCGGAGCCCGCCGCCGACGCGAGCCTGTTCGGCTACGCGTTGCCGGGCTTCTGGGTGAACGTCGCCATCCTCGGCTTCTCCGTCGCGGCCGAGGGCTATTCCTGCTTCGTCGCGATGCGGGCGTTCTGGGCCGAGAAGGGCGACCGCTCGCCCTTGAGCGCGATCCGGCGCAGCAAGGACCCGGCCCTGTTCACGATCCTCGTGGAGGACGTGGCGGCGCTGATCGGCCTCGTCATCGCGCTCACCGGCGTGGTGCTGGCCGACCTCCTCGACATGCCCGCGCTCGACGGCTGGTCCTCGATCGGCATCGGGCTCGTGCTCGTCGGGATGGCGATCTTCCTGATGATTGAGACCCACGGCCTGCTGATCGGCGAGGCCGCCGACCCGGAGGTCGTCGCAGCGATCCAGGAGGTCGTCGGCGCCGAGCCCGGGGTGAACCACGTCAACGAGGTGCTGACCCAGCACCTCGGGCCGACGGACATCCTCGTGAACGTGAGCCTCGACCTGGCCGACGACCTCACCGCGGGCGAGGTCGAGCGGATCTCGACGCGCCTCGACCGCGAGCTGAAGGCACGCGTGCCGGACGTGACGCGGGTGTTCATCGAAGCTCAGGCGCGCGCAAGTTCCGAACGAGTCGCGGGGCGCGAGAAGGCCGGCGCCGTCGGCGGCTGAGCGCCGGGACCACCTCCCGCTGGATCGACGCGGAGGTGGTTCCAGGCGAGCCCGCGCCGCGAAGGCGCGAAACTCGAAACCGCCCTTCCGCAGGGACCGCCAGCATTGGACGCGCGAGGTTTCTCGTGGTCGAAACCCGACGGGTGGTACCCAGGTCATGAACCCGCGTTCGACCCATCGCGGACCCTGGGAATGTCCGCTTGCAGATCGCTTGATGAACCAGAGACCGGCGGCCGATATGGGTCGGTTTGCGATGGTCTTCTGTCGATCGACCATTCGGAAAACGCCCCCTGCGAATGGAGCACGTCGGCACAACACGAAGGTCGGCGGTCTGGTGACCGCATGGCTCGCGGGGCTTTTCACCCTGATCGAAGGATACGAGCGTCCGGGACGGGCGTTCTAGGTTCGGGCGACTGTCACCCCATCGTGCCCAGGGCCGCTCCGCCACCAACCTGCACGCGGCCCTCGAAGCCGGGTCCCGGCCCGAATGAGCTCTGGACCGCCGCATGGACATCGAAGAGGCCGCCACGCCGAGACTGACCCGCGAGGATCGCTACCGGATCCTCGTCGAGGGCATCATCGACTACGCGATCTACATGCTCGACCCGGCAGGCGTGGTCACAAGCTGGAACAAGGGCGCACAGCGCTTCAAGGGCTACGCCGACCACGAGATCGTCGGACAGCATTTTTCCCGGTTCTATACGGTCGGGGACAGGGCGACGGACCTTCCAGCGCGGGCTCTGATGATCGCCAAGACCGAAGGCCGCTTCGAGCAGGAGGGCTGGCGCGTTCGAAAGGATGGCACCCTGATGTGGGCGCACGTTCTTATCGACCCGATCCGCACCGAGGACGGCACGCTGCTCGGGTTCGCCAAGGTGACCCGCGATCTCACCGAGCAGCAGGCCACGAAGGCCGCCTTGCGACAGAGCGAGCAGCGCTTCCGCCTGCTGGTTCAAGGCGTGCGCGACTATGCCATCTACATGCTCGATCCGACTGGGCGGGTGACCAGCTGGAACAAGGGCGCCCAGCGCTTCAAGGGCTACTCCGACGCGGAGATCATCGGCGAGCATTTCTCGCGGTTCTACACCGACGAGGACCAGGCGACCGATCTGCCGGGAACGGCGCTGGCGACGGCCACGAAAGAAGGCCGGTTCGAAGCCGAAGGCTGGCGCATCCGCAAGGACGGCTCACGCTTTTGGGCCAACGTCGTGATCGACGCCATCCGGGGTGACCACGGCGAACTCATCGGCTTCGCCAAGATCACACGTGACATCACCGAGCGACGCGACGCGCAGCAGTCGCTCGAAGAGACCCGTGCACGCTTCATCCAATCTCAGAAGATGGAGGCGGTCGGGCAGCTCACCGGAGGAGTGGCCCACGACTTCAACAACCTGCTCGCGGTGGTTCTCGGCAACCTGGAGCTTGCCCGCAAGCGCCTGCCGCCCGACCCAAAGCTCCGGCAGCTGATCGACAACTCGATCCAGGCCGCCCATCGTGGCGCGACCCTGACCAAGCGCATGCTTGCGTTCGCGCGGCGGCAGGAGTTGTCTACGACGCCCGTCGACGTGCCGGACCTCATCCGCGGCATGGGCGACATGCTGCAGCGGTCGATCGGCTTGAACATCCCGGTCAACATGCAGTTCCCACTGCAGCTTCCGCACGTTCTGGCAGACGCCAACCAACTCGAACTGGTCGTCCTGAACCTCTGCGTGAACGCACGCGACGCCACCCCGGCCGGAGGCACGATCACGCTGGTCGCCCGCGAGGCCAAAGTTTCGGCCGAGGACGTCCAAGGCCTGAAGCCGGGCAACTACGTTTGCCTGTCCGTGATCGACACCGGCGAAGGCATGGATGCGGAGACTTTGGCGAAGGCGGCGGAGCCGTTCTTCACCACCAAGGGCGTCGGCAAAGGCACCGGGCTCGGCCTCTCGATGGCCCACGGCTTCGCCGAGCAGTCGGGCGGCCGTTTGCTCCTCAAGAGCGTCAAGGGCCAGGGCACGACGGCTGAGCTCTGGTTGCCCGAGGCCGACATGAGCAAAGCGATCCAACCCGACCGACAGGCCGAGCCCGAACTTCCGAAGCTCGACCCGGTCACGGTCCTGGTTGTCGACGACGATGCTCTGGTGCTGATGAACACGGCGGCGATGCTCGAAGATCTCGGGCACACGGTCGTCGAGGCGGTCTCCGGGGAGCAGGCTCTGCGCATCCTGCGTCGGTCGAGGGAGACCATCGATCTTGTCATCACGGATCAGATGATGCCCGGCATGACCGGGACGCAGCTGATCGACGCGATCTGGGCCGAGTATCCGGACATGGTCGCGATCCTTGCAAGCGGCTACGCCGAGCTGCCTGAGAACGGCCTGGTTCCGGTCCCGCGATTGACCAAGCCGTTCGGACAGTCGGAACTCGCGCGGACCCTCATGACGAGCTTGCGTCCGGAAGGTCTCGTTCTTCCCTTCCGCCCTAAGCTGGCCTGAGGCTGGCCTGTCGCCCTCCGCGACCGAGTCGGCCAGCCGAACTCCACAGAGAAGCGGGCGGTTCGGAGCAACAGACCAACGCGGCGATGCCGACCGACACCCGCTTTCGGCGGGTCGAATACTAAGTCTCATGGGTAGGAACCCATGAGGTCCGGCGGATTGCCGCCGCCCCGCAGTCGCGGGGGCCAGACCTCGATGAGTCGGGCTCATCGAGGTCTGATCTAACGAGTCGCTTCCACGACGGAGTTCGATCGGGAGCGGACCGCCTGCCCCAACGCAAACGGTTGGACGCTCCTGTCCGCGCTTCTCGAACGTTCGGGCACGGTTCCCAGGCGTTCATGTCCACGCCTAGATCGGTGCCTGCCCGACCTGCTCCAGGCTGATCGCCCAAGTCCGCTCCTGCACCGCCTCGTCCCGGCTGTAGCGCGACGAGGTCTTCTCGCGGCTACGCGCGAAGTAGCGCCCGCTCACCCCCTCGGCCGCGGTCGCGGTCGCAAGGTGCAGCGTCGTCGCCGCGCCGGCGGCAGGGGTGCTGAGGAACGGACGGATCAGGTTCCAGGCGAGGCCGAACGCGCCGCCGGTGTTCTTGGCAAAGCCCGTGTCGATCACGCCGGGATGCAGGGCGTTCACCGTCACGGGCGCGCCGGCGAGGCGGCGGGCGAGCGCGTAGGTGAACAGCACGTTGCCGAGCTTGGCCTGCGAATACGCGCGCATCGCGCCGTAGGACCGCTCGGCCTGGAGGTCGTCGAAGGCGATGCGGCCGCGGGTGTGCGCGGCCGAGGCCACGTTGACGATGCGGGCGGCGGCGCCCGGCCGGCCGGAGGCCTTGAGCAGGTCGAGAAGCTCGAGGGTGAAGAGGACGTAGCCGAGATGGTCGAGGGCCCAGGTCCGCTCGAAGCCATCCACGGTGGTCTCGCGCCGGTCGAAGATCGCCCCGGCGTTGTTCACCAGCACGTCGAGGCGGGGATAAGCCGCGCGGACTTCGCCGGCTAGATGCCTGATTTCCGCCTGCGACGAAAGGTCGGCGACGAAGCGGTCGATCGCGGCGCCCGGCACGGCCGCGGTGAGCGCGGCCGCCGTCGCCGCGACCTTGCCAGGGTCACGGCCGACGATCCCGACCCGGGCGCCGGCCTTGGCCAGCCCCAGGGCGGTCTCGTAGCCGATCCCGGAGGTGGCGCCGGTGACCAGACACGTGCGCTTCGCCGGGGGGACGCCCCGGCTCAGGCCCGACGCCACGTGGGGCGCCCTAGAACACCGCCTGACCGACGGCGAAGGCGATGACGACGATGACGATCGCGATCACCAGGAAGATGCCGAACAGGATCCGGGCGAGCGAGCCGGCGCCCGAGGCGATGCCGGTGAAGCCGAGGCCGCCGGCGATGACCGAGACGACGAAGCAGATGAGGGCCCATTTCAGAAGGGTCATGCCGAAAACTCCGGATCGAACCGGCGAACGGCCGGCGTGGAAAGCGTCCGATCAATGCGGCCCAAGCTCAACCGTTCCCGCCGACCCGCGCGGACGCGCCCGGAATTTCGGCCTCGTCCTGCGCCGGCGCGGCGCGGGCGAGCATGATCTCGGCCAGCGTGTGGTAGAGGCCGGTGCGGCAGACGGTCTTCGAGGCGGCGTCGGCCAGCACCGCCGCGATCATCAGCGGGATCATCATCGCGTGATCCTGGGTCATCTCGGTGACGATGACGAAGGCGGTGATCGGCGCCTGCAGCACGCCGGCGAGGTAGGCGACCATCCCGGTCAGCACCAGCGCGCCGATCGGCACGTGCGGGAACACGTCCTGCAGCATGCCCCCGAGGCCGGCGCCCACCGCGAGCGAGGGCGCGAACAGACCGCCGGGGATGCCGCTGATCGCCGAGAGCGCGGTGGCGCAGAATTTCAGCGGCGCGAAGTCGAGCCGGGCTGCCGAATCGCCGTGCAGCAGCGCTTTCGCTTCCTCGTAGCCGGTGCCGTAGACCGATCCGCCCGAGGCGAGCCCCGCGAGCGCGACGCCGAGGCCGCACAGCCCCGCGAAGGCGATCGGATGCCGGGCGATCCAGCGTCCGCCCCGGCCCGGGAGCCCGCGCGCGAACAGGATCACGAGACGGCTGAACACGCCGCCGGCAAAGCCTCCCGCCGCGCCGAGGACGACCACAACGAGCCAGCCCTTGCCGAGGGGCAGCGTCACGTCGCTGGTTCCGAAATAGGTGTAGTTGCCGACGAGCCAGAGCGAGGTGAGGCCCGCGGCGACGATCCCGGCGACGATCAGGCCGGACGAGCGCGGCTCGTAGGCCCGGCCGAGCTCCTCGATCCCGAAGACGATGCCGGCCAGAGGCGTGTTGAAGGCGGCCGCGACCCCGGCCGCGCCGCCGGCGAGGATCAGGCCGGGCAGCCGATCCGGGGTGAGGCGGCCGACGGCGGCCATGATCGCGGCGCCGACCTGCACCGTCGGCCCCTCGCGGCCCGACGAGGCGCCGCAGGCGAGGCCCAAGGTCATCACCACGATCTTGCCGAAGGCGACGCGCAGCGAGATCAGACGGTGGCGAAAGGCCGGATCGCGGGTGTGGCGCGCGGCGATCACCTGCGGGATGCCCGAGCCTTGCGAGTTCGGGAAGACGGTCCGCGCCAGCAGGGCCGCCAGCGCGAAGCCCGCGGGCGTCGCCACGAGGGCGACCAGCGGCGAGACGCCGACCAGCGCCTTGAAGCCGACCTGCGCCGCGTCGGCGCAGCGCGCCATCAGGACGGCGGCGAGGCCGACGCAGATGCCGCCGAACAGGAACAGCAACCGCCCGCGCCAGAGCGGGTAGGCGCCGATGGAGGCGCGGCGCAGGCGCGCGATCGAGGCGCGGGTGCGGAAACGGGGCGGCATTGCGCGAGGACTCGACACCGACGGAACACGCTCGCCTCGGCAAGCCTGCCTGGGGCGAGGTTTGCGTCGGCCGCCCTGCCTTAGCGAGGAGCGGGCCAGGCCGCGAGGGGCGCGACGGCTATTTCTCCGCCGCGCACAGGGTCTCGACGGCCTTCACGTAGGATTTGGCGTCGAACTTCTTGAGCGAGTTCTCGCTCTGGTAGCGAACGGTGCCGAACACCTTGCGCCGCGCCCACGGTCGGTCGTGCAGGCCGTAGACCCAGGCGACGTTGGTGAACGAGTTCGCGTCGCGCCCGTCGAGGAAGTACCGGTTGTTGATCCGCAGGGTCCGCTCGAAGCCGACCTTCGGCGACGGCGACCACTCGAGGATCTTCTTGCCCCAATACATGCGCAACTGGTTGTGCATGTACCCGGTCACCCGCATCTCCGCCTGCGCTGCGTTCCAGTAACGGTCGTGGGTCTCGCCGGCCGCGAGCTGCACCTCGGTGTAGCTGTAGGGCCGCGGATCCTCCGCGTGCTCGGCCAGCGTCTTCTGCGCCCAGGCGGGCACCGCCTTGGTGTAGCTGTCGTAGCTTTCGGTGTAGAAGACGTGGTTCGAGGCGAGCTCGCGCCGGACGATTAGCTCCTCGAGGTAGGCGCCGCGGTCGTCGTCGTCGCCGTCCTTCGCCGCGCGCACGGCGAGCGCGATCTCGACAGGCGAGATCTGGCCGAAATGCAGGTAGGGGCTCATGTGCGAAGCGGCCGCCGCCTCCGGCCGGTTGCGGCCGTTGCCGTAGCCGGACAGCCCGTCCTCCAGGAACGCCTTCAGGCGCTTGCGCGCCTGCGTCTCGCCTCCGACGAAGCGCTTCACCGGCCCGACGTCGGTGTCGAGGGTCATTCCGGCCAGGACCTTCATCGGGTCGGACGGATCGATCTCACTCGGGAGCTTCAGGCCGTCGGCTTTATGCTCGACCTTGCGGGCCGCGAGCGGCTCCACGAAATCGGCCCACAGCTTGTGCAGCTTTGGGCGCAGCGTGCGCGCGGCAAACTCGTGCTTGGGGGAAGCGGTCTCCACCGGGACCACCACATCGCCCTCGACCTGCACGACGCGGGTCTCGACGGCCTTCGCGATCTCGCCGTACCAGCTTTTCTGGATCGCGAGGTAGCCGCGATCGAGCACGAGGAGGGCGGCCTCGCGGCCGAGGTCGATCGCGATCTCGGCGGGCGAAGCCTTGCGCATGACGAAGCCGACGCCGCGCTTCTCCAGTCCCGCCTTCGCGTCGGCGAGCCCCTGGAGCAGGAAGGCGTAGTGCCGGGCGTTGGCCTCGGGAAACCCGTTGGCGCCGTCGAGCAGCCCGAAGCAGGCGACCACCGGTAGCCCGAGGCGGTTGCCTTCCTCGATCGCGTATTCCAGCGCCGGGTTGTGATGCGCGCGGTTGGCCTGCTGCAGCAGGTACAGGACGTAAGCGCCGCCCTTCCGCGGTGCGACATCGTTCAGGACCCGGAAGCGCTTTTCGTGAATCGCCATCGTCTCGCGTCGTCCCCAACCCGGTGCACGGCCCGGAACCGTACCAGCTCAGCTAGAGCGGAGATCGCGATCGTCCCGCGCGCACCAATGCGGGAGGGGCTGAAATCCGGGCCATAGCACAGGGCCGCATTGGCGGACGAAACCTGTTTTCGATCAGTCATTTGCATGCATTTGTCGCTCAAGGACGACACCAAGGACGGCCGAAGATTGATCGAACCCGTCTGCGACATTTTCAACACATGCTTCGACCGAGCTGCAGGTCGGGCCGAGAAACGACAGGGTCACTGACCGAACCCCCTTGCATTTCGGCGAGGGAGGATCAGATTGTGCAACGCGGGACAGCGATGGCGTCGCGGTCCTGCTGCCCTTCTTGGGCGTTTCCTCCCTAGACTTCGGGCCGCTCCTTCGGGAGTGGCCTTTTTTCTTGGTGCGCCCCTTCCCGCGTCGCCTCGAACCGTTTCCCGCGATCTGTCACCGTCGGCGCGGCTTTGCCGCCCCCGTGCCCTGGCCGCGCATCGAGGCGAGCCTAAGATCGTCTGGAAGGCGCAGAACCGCCGCCGGGAGGACGACATCCTGCGCAGGCTCGCTGGAGCGCTGGCGATCGGGTTCGTATAGGCCGCGATCCCCGTCGGTCTCGGAGAAGCGGCCGAGGTGCCGACTTTCCAGGTCGATCCGGCTTGGCCGAAGCCACTCCCGAACAACTGGATCATGGGTCAGGCATCCGGCGTCGCGGTGGACGCCGACGACCACGTCTGGGTGATCCAGCGCCCGCGGACGCTCACCGACGACGAGAAGGCGGCGAGCCTCGATCCGCCGCGGACGAAATGCTGCAAGCCGGCGCCCCCTGTGCGCGAATTCGATCAGGCCGGCACGGTGCTGCGCTCCTGGGGCGGCCCGGGGCAGGGCTACGACTGGCCCGAGAACGAGCACGGCATCCAGGTCGACCCGAAGGGCTCCGTCTGGATCGCCGGCAACGGCGCGAACGACGGGCAGCTGCTCAAGTTCACGGCCGACGGGCGGTTCGTGATGCAGATCGGCAAGTCCGGCCCGCAGACCGACAGCCGCGACACGAGCCGCCTCGGCAGGCCCGCCAACGTCGACTTCGACGCCGCCAACGAAGTCGACGTCGCCGACGGCTACTACAATCACCGAATCATCGTGTTCGATTCCGAGACCGGGGCGTTCAAGCGGATGTTGGGCGCCTACGGCCGCCCGCCGACCGACGACAAGCTACCCGCCTACGATCCGGCCGCAGCTCCCTCGCAGCAATTCGCCAACCCGGTGCACTGTGTGAAGATCGCGCGCGACGGGCTCGTCTATGTCTGCGACCGCACCGACGACCGTATCCAGGTGTTCCGGAAGGACGGCAGCTGCGCGAAGGAGATGTTCGTCGAGACGAAGACCCGCGCCACCGGCACGGTCTGGGAGCTCGCGCTGTGGCCCGATGCCGACGAGAGCTTCCTCTTCAACGCCGACGGGGCGAACAACGAGGTCCGAACCCTGTCGCGCGCCACCGGCGAGACCCTCGGCGCCTTCGGCCTCAACGGCCGCGGAGCCGGGCAATTCCATTGGGTCCACAACCTCGCCGTCGACTCGAAGGGAAACGTCTTCACGACGGAGGTTGACACCGGCAAGCGCGTCCAGAAATTCCTCGCCTCGGGCAACTTCGTCCTACGCAAGCGCACGCCCTGAGCGACTTGCGCGCACGCCGCTCGCCCGCGGCCGCTTTCCCTGGCATTCTATGCCATGAACGTCGCGACGGGCGCGGTCGTGGAACGTCTTGAGATCGATGGACCGAATGGGCGACGCCACGTCGACGGCACCGCTGGCCAAGCGCCGCGTCCTGCTCGTGGAGGACGACTACTTCATCGTGTCCGATCTGGCGCGCAGCTTCGAGGCGGAGGGCGCCGAAGTGGTCGGGCCGGCGGCGACCGTCGCCGACGGGCTGGCGTTGCTCGCCGAGGCGCCAGACCTCGACGGGGCCGTGCTCGACATCAACCTGCAGGGCGAGATGGTCTTCCCGCTGGCGGACGCGCTGACGGCACGGGGTGTCCCCTTCGTCTTCGCCACCGGCTACGACCGGACGATGGTGCCGCCGCGCTACGCTGCGGTCGCCCATTGCGAGAAGCCGGTCGAGCCGGGGACGATCGCCCGCGTCCTGTTCGGGGCCTGAGCGCCGTTGGCGGCGCCTGGAGCATCGTCCATGATCTCTGGATCACGGACGATGCTCGAGCCGGGTGTGGTCGCATTTCCTTCACGCGAGCCGGCATCCACCTCGCTCGAAAATGCTCTAGGCGTCGCCCCCGTCCTCCGCCGGAACCTCGACGACGCGTCCGAGCCGCGGCGCCAGCGCGAAGCGGATCGTGCAGCGCAGGCCGTCCGGCCGGTAGGCGAGGGTGGTCTCTGCGCCCAGTTCGTAGCGCAGAGTGCGCGTCAGCATCTCGGTGCCGATGCCGAGCGGCGCCGGGTCGGCAGGCAAGTCGTGCAATCCGGTCTCGGTCCAGCCGAGCGACAGGGGCGGCGCATCCCCGCCCGGGTCGAGAGTCCAGGTGACGGCGATGCGGCCGTCGGGGACCGTCAGCGCCCCGTGTTCCATCGCGTTGCTGGCGAGCTCGTGGGCGGCCAGCGCGAACACCTCGGCGGCACGCGGGGCCAGCAGCACCTTCGGCCCGACGATGTGGACGCGCTCGCCCTCGCGGGCCAGCAACGCCATCAGCGCATCGGCGACGATCGAGTGCAGGTCGAGGCCGGCCGACGGGTCGGCGATGCCGGCGCTCTGCACCCGTGCGATCGCACCGAGGCGGCCGTCGAGGCGCATCATGCAATCCTCGGCGCTGCGATCCGCATCGGCCGAGCGGCGGATGATCGCGCGGACCATCGCCAGGGTGTTGCGCGTCCGGTGCAGCACCGCGACCACCTCGGGCGACGCCGACGCCGACGCATCCAGGTCGAGGCCGGCGGCGACGAGGCGTCGGCGCAGGGCCGCGTTCTCGGCTTCGAGCGCGGCGATCCGGCCTTCGTCGCTCATCGGACGGCCGTCGCTACGAAGGGATCGCCGCCACGCCGGGCGGCGCGGCACGTGGAAGTGGCCGGCGCGAAACGGATCTCACTGCGCATCGAGATGCGCACCCTCGTGATCGAGGTGGAGGTAGTTGGGGTCGAACAGGGCCAACGCCATCAGCGCCGGCAGGTCGTGGATCGTCAGGCGCCGGCCCTTCCAGGTGATCTGGCCCGCGCCGCGCAGCTCCTGGATGGTCCGGTTCACGTGGACGCTCGACAGCCCGAGGGTGTCGGCGAGGTCGGCCTGCGTCACCGGCAGGTCGTAGGCGGTGCCCTCGGTGAGGCCGACCGCGCGCAGGCGCATGTACAGCTCGCACAGCAGGTGGGCGAGGCGCTCGACGGCGGAGCGCTGGCCGAGGCTCACCGTCCACTCGCGCTGGACCGCCGCGTTGTGCAGCATCTCCCACCACAGCGTCTCGGCGATGCGGGTCGAGCTCTCCGTCAGGCCCTCGATGGTGGGCTGGGTGACCCGGGCCAGCGTCACCGGCGTCAGCGAGGCGACGGCGTGGTCCATCTGGCGCAGTGTGAAGATGTGCGGGTCGCAGAGGTCGCCCGGCAGGAAGAACGCGATGATCTGCCGGCGCCCGTCCTGAAGCTGCTTGTAGCGGCAGGCCCATCCTTCGAGGACGAGATTGACGGCGCGCGGTTCGTCGCCCTCGTTGACGATGTCCTCGCGCGGGCCGAGGCGGCGCACGTTCTGCCCGGTCGCGTCCTCGAGCGCCTTGCGCTCCGCCTGGGAGAAACGGGTGAAGTTCTCCAGTTTCCGGATGAAGGGGTTGTTCATGCCGTCTCGAACCTGAGCGCCGAACCATGCTTGAGGACCGAGACGTCCCGGCGGTCGGCGCCAATTGCCGTCTGAAGGAGTAGCCGCCCGAGGCCACGACTCATAGAGGCATCTCGATCCTGCAGTGGACGCCGTGGGCCCCGAGCTCGAACCATGCCTGAGCGCGCAGGCTGTAGCTCAGCGCCTTCTCGATCAGGTCGCGCCCGAAGCCGCGCCGCTCGGGCTCCGGCGGCATGGCGACCCCGCTCTCGGTCCAATCGAGCACGAGCAGCCGGCCGCTGGCCGGGTTCGCCTCCAGGGACCAGGCGATGGCGAGGCGGGCGCCGGCCTGTGCGAGGGCACCGTGCTTGATCGCGTTGGTCGCGAGCTCGTGCAGCGCGAGGGCGAAGGTCTGGACGTGTTCGAAGCCGAGGGCGACCTGCGGCCCGTCGATGGTGATCCGGCTGCCCTCCTCGGTTCCGTGGGCGCGCAGCTCGAGCCGCACCAGCTCGGCGAGGTCGACCGCGCCGCTGTCGGAGCGGCCGAACAGGCCCTGCACCCGGCCGAGCGCCTTCAGCCGCTCAGAGTAGGCCTCGACCGCCGACCCCGTTCCCAGGGTCTGCCGGGCGATGGACTGGACCACGGCCAGGAGGTTGCGGGTCCGGTGCTGCAACTCCGCCACCAGCACGCGCTGGCTCATCTCGGCGCGGGCGAGCACGGTGACGTCCATGAAGCTGACGACGACGCCCTCGATCCGGTTCTCGCCGTTTCGGTAGGGCGCGAGCCGCACGAGGAAGCGCGCGGAATCCTTCGTCCGGTCGATCTGCCGCTCGATCGTGTCGCTGCCCTGCATGATCGCGGCGACGTCCTCGGCCAGGTTCGGCAGGGTCAGCCGCCCGGCGAAGTCGGTGATCGGGCGTCCGCGGTCGCTCGGCAGGATGTTGAAGATCTCGGTGACCGCGGGAGTGTAGCTGCGGATCACGAGCTTGGCGTCGAGGAACACCGTCGCGATGTCGGTGCTGGCGAAGAGGTTGTGCAGGTCGGTGTTGGCGCGATCCAGCGCCTCGACCTTGCCGTTCAGCTCGGCGTTGACGGTGTAGAGTTCCTCGTTGACCGATTGCAGCTCCTCCTTCGAGGCCTCCAGCTCCTCGTTAGTGGATTGCAGCTCCTCGTTGACCGACACGAGCTCCTCGTTGGACGATTTCAGCTCCTCCAGCGCGGTCTCGTACTCCTCGATCAGCGATTGCAGCCGCTCGCGGGTCTCGCGCAGCTCCCGCTCGAGCTGGAGCGCGACCTCGTCGTGGGCGGAGACCGATCGCTTTTGCGCCGCCTCGCGGCTGATCGAGGGCCCTTCGTCGCTGAACAGCACGAGGAACAGCGGCTCCTCGGATCGCAGGGCGACGAGGGGTTCGATGGTCACGGTGACGATCTGCACGCGGCCGTCGTCGCCTTCGACGACGAGCCCCTCGCGCACCACCTGGGCGTTGGTGTCGACAGACTCGCGGAAGGCGGCCCGGAGCTCGAGCCTCAACCCCTTGCGCGCCATCGTCAGCAGTTGACGGGTGGGAAGTCCCGCCGCCGCCTCGAGATATTTGCCGGTGCGGTTCGAGTAGTAGACCACGTCGCCCTGGCGGTTCACCGCGACGTGCGGCGGCGTGAACCGCTCCAGGACCTGCATCTCGACCGAATGGCGAAGGGCCAGGGAGCTGTTGCCGCCCTGGCGCGGTCTCAGGTCTCTGCCATGGGACATCGCGCGCAATCCGCTGAGAGCGAGGGGGACGCGGGGCTCGGTCGCGTTGTCGGCGCGGCTGCGGAAGATGCGGTGCTTCTTGTCGATCGGCGCAAACAGGTCGGCGAACTGGCTCAGGTTCTCCGACATGCCGAGGAACAGGAAGCCGCCGGGCCTCAGCGCGTAGTGGAAGGTCGGCAGCACCTGGTTCTGGATGCTGAGCCCGAAATAGATCAGCAGGTTCCGGCACGAGACCATGTCGAGCCGCGAGAAGGGCGGATCGCGGATGACGCTGTGGGGCGAGAAGATGCACAAGTCGCGCACGGTCTTGGCCAGCACGAAGCTCGCCCCGTCCTGCAGGAAAAAGCGGCGCCGGCGCTCGGGCGAGACGCCGTCGAGCAGCTGCTCCGGATAGCGGCCGGCGCGCGCGACGCCGAGGGCGTGCTCGTCGATGTCGGTGGCGAAGATCTGCACCCGGCAGGCCGCGGTCAGCGTCTCCATGTGCTCGATCATCAGGATCGCCAGCGAGAACACCTCTTCGCCGGTGGCGCAGCCCGGCACCCAGACCCGGACGGTTTGGTCGGCGCCGCGCCCCTCGAAGAGTTTCGGGATGACGCGTTCGCTGAGCATGGCGAACGCCTCGGCGTCGCGGAAGAACGTGGTCACGTTGATCAGGAGGTCGCGGAACAGGGCCGAGACCTCGACCGGGTCGCGACGCAGCCGCTCGACATAGGTGGCGACGACCTCGACCTGCAGGATCTGCATCCGGCGCTGGACGCGGCGCAGGAAGGTCTTGGTCTTGTAGCCGCCGAAGTCGTGCCCGACCTGGGCGCGCAGGATCGCGTAGATCTCCCCGCGCAGCTCGTCGGGCGACGGGCCGGCCTCGTTGCCGGCCAGGATCGTGTCGGTCATCGACAGGCTCGCCCGGTAGGCGACGAGCTTCGCGCCCATCTCGTGCGAGGGCACGCCGAAATCGACGTACCCGGTCGCGATCGCGCTGGAGGGCATGCTCGGGTGCTGCGGCCCGTCGCCGTTGGCAATCTGGGCCAGCGTGACGCCGCCGTGCTCCTTGATCGCCTTGATGCCGAGCGTGCCGTCGGAGTCGCCCCCCGACAGGATGGCGCCGCCGGCATACTCGCCCTGGTCGGCGGCGAGCGCGCTGAGGAAGATGTCGACCGGGTGGCGCTCGCGGTGCTCGGCGGTCTGGTGGCGCAGGACGAGGAGCCCGTCGCGGATGCCGACGACGGCGTCGGCCGGCAGGACGTAGACGTGGTTCTCCGCGACCGCGACGCCGTCGCTCGCCACCTGCACCGGCATGTCGGTGAAGCGCGAGACGATCTCGTGCAGCACGCTCTCGCGCCAGGGGCTGAGATGCGTGACGATGACGATCCCGAGACCCGGCGTCGACGGCATGCCGCGGAAGAAGCCTTCCAGCGCCTCGATCCCGCCGGCCGACGCGCCGACGCCGACGATCAGGAAGCGTTCGGGCCGCTCCTGCGCGTCGTCGACGGCCTCGTCCCCGGAGCCTTGGCCCGAGCGCTGACCGGAGCTTTGGACCGCATCGTCATCGGGCATCATCGCGTGCTGTTCCCGCGACCACTTCGGCCCTGTCGCGAACGGGCATCCGAGAACCGCGACCCTGCCACGAAACCAGGGACGGCGGCACCGGCCTTATCCGCGCGCACGCGCCCGGATCATGAAATTGTCGTAGGTGTACTCCGCCACCTGGAACCAGAGGTATTCCTCGTTGCGGAAGGTCTTCATCGCCTCGTGGATCCGGCGGAAATCGGGGTTCTTGGCGGCGATCTCGGCGTAGACGTCGTTGGCCGCCTTCAGCGCCGCCTCCATCACATCCTGCGGGAACGGGCGCAGCTGCGCGCCCGTCGCCACCAGCCGGCGGAGGGCGCCGGGGTTGCGGGCGTCGTACTTCGCCTGGACGTCGGCGGCGACCTCGGCCGCCGCCGCCTGCAGGATCGCGCGATAGGGCTTGGGCAGGGCCTTCCACGTCTCGGCGTTGAGCCAGAAGTGCAGCATCGCGCCGCCCTCCCAGAAGCCGGGATAATGGTAGATCGGCGCCGCCTTCTGAAGGCCGAGGCGCTCGTCGTCGTAGGGGCCGATCCACTCGGCGGCGTCGAGGCGCTTGGCTTCGAGCGCGGCGGCGATCTCAGAGCCGGAGACCGCCTGCGGCACCGCGCCGAGCTTGGCCAGCACCTGCGCGCCGAGGCCGCCGATGCGGACCTTCAGCCCCTGGAGGTCGGCCGCCGTCTTGATCTCGCGCCGGAACCAGCCGCCCATCTGGGCGCCTGTGTTGCCACCGGGCAGGCTGGCGAGCCCGCTCTTGGCGAACAGTTCCGCGAACAGGTCGTTGGCGCCGCCGGCGAGCCACCACGCGTTCTGGCCACGGGCGTTCAGACCGAAAGGGAGGGCAGTCGCGAGCGCGAGGGTCGGGTCCTTGCCGGGCGCGACGGTCGCCGGCCCGTGGCCCATCTCGACCGTCCCGGCCGCCACGGCGTCGAGCAGCCCGTCGGCCGTCACCGGCTCGCCCGGGCCCGTGACCTGGATCGCGAAGCGCCCGTCTGTCGCCTCGCCGACGATGCGGGCGAGGGCCTCGGACGCACCGAACAGGATGTCGAGGTTCTTCGGGAAGGCGGAGGCCAACCGCCACCGGACCTCCGACCCGTTCTGCGCCGGCGCGGCGGCGAGCGCAGGCGCCGACAGCGCGGCACCGAGCCCCGCGGTGAGGAGCGCACGTCGCTTCACGGTCGTCATGGCACCTCCCTCAAGGCATCGGTCGCGGTCCCGGGGCCCTAACACGTCCGGCGCTGGTCTCGAAACCGCGGGCGGCGCGTGGTAGGGCGGTGCCATCGTGACACCGGCTTCCATCACCCTCCACACGGTCTGCGGCCTCGAAGAGCTCGCCCGCCACGGCGCGAGCGGCGTCGACCGCGTGCTGTCGCTGCTCGATCCGGGCACGCCGGAGCCGGCGGGCTTCGCCGCCTACGGCGCCCACCGGCGCACGACCCTCTACTTCCACGACTGCCTCGGCCCGGGCGACGGCCTCGTCCCGCCGGAGCCCGGTCACGTGGCCGAGATCCTGGCCTTCGGGCGCGACCGCGAGGCGGGACCCGCCGCGCATCTCCTCGTCCACTGCCATTACGGCCTGTCGCGCTCGACCGCGGCGCTGCTGATCCTGATGAGCGACGCGGAGCCGACCGTTGAGGCGGAAACCCTCGTGCGGCGCCTGCACGCGATCCGCGAGCCGGCCTGGCCGAACGCGCGGATGATCGGCTTCGCCGACCGGATGCTCGACCGCCAGGGAACGCTGAACGAGGCGGTCCGGCGCCTGCACAAGCTCCAGCTCGGCGTGCGGCCGCACCTCGCCGACCTGCTCCGCGGCCTCGGCCGGGGAGCCGAGGTCGACGCGGCCGAGGCCGCCTGAGCCGATCGGCTACTTCGGCGCCGGGGTGAAGACGCCGTCCTTCCAGACGTAGAGCACGTAGCCCTGGGCGGTGACGTCGCCCTTGCCGTCGAAGCCGACGGTGCCGAGCACGAGGTCGAAGCGCTCGGCATGCAGCGTCGCAGCGATGCGCCTCGGGTCCTGCGTCCGGGCAAAGTTGCCGGCGGCCACCAGGGCCTGGAGCGCGGCGTAGCCGTAGATCGTCGAGCCCGTCGGCTCGCCGCCCTCCGCCTTGAACGCCTTGACCACCTCGGCCGCCGCCGGCTGGCGGCTCGGATCGAGGTAGAAGGTCATCAGCACGCCGTTGCTGGACCCGCCGGCGATCTTGGCGAAGTCCGGCGTGGCGATGGCGGAGGTGCCGAACCATTGCGGCCGGAAGCCGCGCTCGGCCGAGATCCGAACCAGACGGCCCATCTCGACGGCGTCGCCGCCGTAATAGGCGACCTCGATGCCGGCGGCCTTCAGCCGGTCGGCGAGAGCCGCATCGTCGGCGTCGCTCGGTGAGAAGGCGGACAGCAGCGTCTCGTTGATCCCGATCCGGTTGAGGTTGTCCTTGGTCGCGTTGGCGAGCGCGCGCGCCGCAGGCGTCAAGTCCTGGAGGAGGGCGATCTTGCGGTCGCGGAACCGCTCGGCCAGCACGATCGCCGAGAGGCGCGCCTGGTCGTCGTCGCGCCCGCAGACGCGGAAGATCGTCGGCAGGCCGCGATCGGTCAGCTTGGCCGAGACCGAGGCCGCGGTGATCATCGTGACGCCGTTCTGGCTGTAGACCTCGGACGCCGCGAGCGACGCGTTCGAGCAGACGTGGCCGACCACGAGGCCGACGTCCGAGCGCACGAAATGGTTGGCGACGGCGGTCGCGGTGTTCGAGTCGCAGGCGTCGTCCTGGACGTCGAGGCGAATGGTCTGACCGTCGAGGCCGCCCTTGGCGTTGGCGTCGCGGGCCGCAGCCTCGACCCCGCGCAGCACCTGCTCGCCGACGGAGACGTAGGCCCCCGAACGCGGCACCGCCACGCCGACCACGACGTCGGCCGCGGCCGGTCCCGCCGCCAACATCGCGAACAGAAGTGCGGCGGCGCTGACACCGCGGAAGCAGGGGCCGGGCAGGTTCGGGCCGAACCGGAAAGCGCGTCCGATCGTCATCAGGCCCCTTCTCGGCATCAACGCCCCTCCCGGCAGGCGGCGCACGAAACGCTGCGCCGCGCCCCGGACGGCCGCCTGTTTCCGGGAAAACCGTCGATCCGGCAAGCCGCGGTGTCGTCTACCGTGCGTAGGCGTAGACGGATGCGGCGGAGGCGACGGGTCCTGCGACGGTGGAGAAGACGCTGACGACCTTGGAGACTTCGGTGAAGGGGGCGTTGGAGACGTAGACGAGGTCGCGGTTG
>NZ_VRUW01000041.1:0-43255 GCF_008039475.1 Methylobacterium sp. WL12
ATATATAATTTGGCAATTACGTGGGATTCAAAGGGAACTCAGCTACGTTACCTTCGTTCGGTCGGTTAATGATTGACCAGGCGACGATGACTATTGGTATGCCCCTGCTGAAGGTGTTCGGGCGCATGGGGTGCGGCGGCCTGATCCTGTCGACTGGTGGCCAGGTTCTGGCCGCTAACGAAACGGCTCATCGAATGGTGCAGGAGACGTTCAGAGAATGCGGCGACGACCTCGATTTGCTCGCCGACGCCGGACGTGAACTGATCAAGCGGCTGTTAAGCAAATCACGCACACGGATGGCCCTCGATGGTGAGAACTGGATCCTGGTTGAGCGGCCCGGAAAACGTCCGCTGATCCTTGGCGCGGTGCCGGTGCCCCTGCTTGGCGAAGACCAACCTCACACCGTGGTGATCTTGATCGACCTCGATCAAGCGCCGAAGCCGAATGCGGCCGTGCTGGAGCGACTCTTCAATCTTACGCCCGCTGAGGCGCGGTTGGCCGCGACTTTAGCGTCCGGCGCAACAGTCGTCGAAATAGCGAAAATCAATTGCGTTAGCGTGGGCACGATCCGCACCCAGCTGGCTAATGTCTTCGCCAAGACAGGAACTGGCCGTCAAGCTGAACTCATAATGCTATTAGGGCGTCTCGCCATGCTAGTCTGAGGAGCAATCAGCTGAAATAAGGGCGAAAGACACCGATTCTTAGATTTATCGAGCATGGTCGATTAGACTGACGCACAAACGCAGAGGCGTACCCAGTTCTCGGCAGCGGCAAGGGTCGTGAAGATTAATCCTTCACGCTCGCAGCTGCCCAGGCCGAACTGCAGGAACCACCCAGTCTCAGCCGGCACAAGTAGCGCGGTGAGAACTTTGTCGAGGTACACTAGGTAAGCGTCCTCACTCCCGTTAGAAGTGGCAGAACGCACGTACTCGAAGTGGATCTCAGCCAGCATGGTCCCATCACTCGGTGTACCATTGCTAAACCGCCCCGACCCCGGGCACGCTCGAGCGTTGATGACCTTTACGTTAGTCACAAATCGGCCCGGACGCATCATCCATATGACGGAAAATCGAAATTTTATCGAGATGCCAACGCCTCAGTCAACAAACAAATTGCAACGCTGTTTGCGAATATAGCTGATGAATTCAGGCATCAAGCGAACTGCCTCAAAAGGTGAACGCCTCGGAGCCACTGCCCGTTTTGCGGGGGCGTCCTGCGAGCCAATCCTGCACGTCCTCTCTCTCATCCGCCGTCAGTTCCAGGACAGTGAGGTCCCGAGTTGCCTCGGCCTCACGCAGCTTAGAGACGACGAACGACTGTCGCGCTCTCAGAGCGAGCGTTTCGAGGAGGCTGGCTTTCACCCCTTCAAGCTCGTCCGTACTTCCAAAATCGTAGGGCAACTCGAACGCATCGTATCGGAGGAACAAGCGTTCGAGCTGACCCTTGTTGTTGCGTAATAACTGAATCTTTGCGGTCCACCGCTCAAAACGGTCTTCTTGGTCCACGATCAGCCCTTGCTCCACCATCCCTGATGCGGCTTGCCCTTCTGCGGCCACGAGCTGCTCAAGGCGGTCGGTCTCCGTCGCGGTCAAGAACCGCTTGTGGAAGGCCTGGAACTCACCGCTGTGGCGAACCGACTCCTCGGCCAAGGCCCAGATGTCTCGCGGGCACCACAGTCCGAGGAAGGTGTCGACGGCGTAATTGCGGGTGAAGCCGTTCGGCAACGATCTCTGCCCAGCCGTTTCCATAACGGTCGAGAGCGGATTGCGGGAGATCGTCACCTGATCCACATCGGCGCCGAATGCCTGCAGGGTCGGATCAACCGTCACCCGACTACGCCCTTCAGGGGTCAGGGCGTAGCGGATGCTGACCTTCTCGCCTATGCGGCCTTCCCACTTGTGGAGGTAGACGCCGCTCGCGAGGAGGCCGTAGGTGAAGCTCCGTTCGTCATGGCGGTGCAGGGCTGTATCGAGGGACGTTGCCCTATTGAGCAGCCACTGCCAGTGTCCGAGAAAGGCCTGAACGCCCTCTTGTTCGACGGTCAGGCTCATCAGCTCGACGTTAATTCTGCTGTTAGTCGGGACACCGCCTAATCCGGGCCGGGTCGCATTCCCAGAGCCGATCCAGACCAAACCTACGCCGTAGCCGTCTTTTGTGACCTGAACGACAGCAAAAGCCTTAGCATGCATGAGCGATCCAAGCCGCAACGGCGACCAACAGATACGCACGTCGGGTCCGAACGCTGTCCGGAGTTGATCCAGCTCGCGTTGCAGGTCGGACGGTGTTCGACCACGCCACGCTTCCATCAGCTCGAAGGCGAGGTGGACCTCAACTAGATTAACACCTCCGGCGATTCTCTCAGCCAAGCGCCTGACCGCCGACACGTCGATGTAGCAGCTCAGATCGAGACCAACTTCGAGGAGGTCACCTTCGAGGTCCTTCGCCGTCCACGCAATCCGGTGATACCGAGAAGCTTGCCGACGGCACGCATGGGCGCGACCACCTTCAAGCGGCATCAGCAGGAAGGGTACGACTGGCTCGTGAACGCGTGGGTTGCCGGCTGGCCCGGTGTCCTGCTCGCCGATGACATGGGTTTGGGCAAGACCTTCCAAGGCCTCGCATTCCTCGCCTGGATCACCGAGAACAAGCGAACCGCGCTCTCCAGAGGAAACACGGAGGTCAACAAGGGACCGATCCTGATCGTCGCTCCCACCGCCTTGCTGCAGAACTGGATGCAGGAGGCTGACAGGCACCTCGCGCCGAATGCGCTCGGTAAGGATCTGGCCCAGGTCTTCGGCGGCGGGATCAAGAAATTCCGGAATCCCGACGATGCGGCAAGGCTCCGCGGAGAGACCCTCGACTGGCGCAAGCTCGCCGATCATGACTGGGTCCTCACCACCTACGAGACGCTCGCGGACAACCATGCGTCGTTCGCCCGGGTCAATTTCTCCGTCGCCCTCTTTGACGAGATGCAGAAGGTCAAGGACCCCGGCACGCTCAATACCTGGGCGGCGAAAACGGTGAATGCCGACTTCGTCCTCGGCTTGACGGGCACTCCCATCGAGAACCGGATCGAGGATCTCTGGTGCATCATGGACCGGGTTTTCCCGGGCTTCCTGCGAGACCTGCGCTCGTTCTCGCGCGACTATCGTGACGGCGATCCCGACCGCTACAGGGCGCTGTCCGACCAGATGAAGCAATCCGTCCGCGGCGCCCCCGCCATCATGCTGCGCAGGATGAAGGAGGACGAGCTCGAAGGTCTTCCCGAGAAAAGGATCGAGACCTACCCAACGATGATGCCGACCGTGCAGGCCGAGGCCTACGGACGGATCGTGGCGCAGGCATTGGAGGGTGATGGCGCCCGGGCTCGGGGTGCAATGCTCGAAGTGATCCAGAACCTGCGTGGCATCTCGCTCTATCCAGGCGATCCGAGCGACGTCGACCTATCCACGGTGCGCGGGTGCCGGGAGTGGATCGAACAGTCCGCCCGGCTCGGGAAATCGTTCGAGATCCTCCGCGGCCTTGAGCGTAGCGGGGAGAAGGGGCTGATCTTCGTCGAGCAGCGCGGCATGCAGGCGCTTCTCGCCGAAGCGATGTCGACGATGTTCGGCATGGACGAGCCGCTGATCATCAATGGGAATACGCCGGGTATCCGCCGCCAGAAGCTGGTCGACGAGTTCCAGGGACGGAGGCGCGGCTTCGATGTCATGATCCTGTCGCCGAAGGCAGCCGGCGTCGGTCTCACCATCACGGCCGCGAACCATGTCCTTCATCTCAGCCGCTGGTGGAACCCGGCCGTAGAGGATCAGTGCAACGACCGGGTCTACCGCATCGGCCAGGACAAGGCGGTGACCATCCATATCCCGATGGCCGTACATCCGACGCTAGGCAACAGGACGTTCGACGTGACCCTCCACGGCATGCTCGAACGGAAACGGGAGATGTCGAGAAACCTCCTGATGCCTCCCGTCTCGGACACCGACCTCAAGGACATGTTCGACATGAGCATGGCAGCCTGAGAGGTCATCGGTGAGGATCTTCGCAAAACGGTTCTTCGGATTCGATCCCGTCACGCGACCTGTCGTAACGTTCGGGAAGGCGGGGAACCGAGATGCCCTGATCAGGGCCTCCGACCCCGGCGACCTGATCGTTTTCGTCGGGACACAAGACGCCCCGACGGATGAGGGTGATCGTGGTCGGTTGCTCGGCATGGCTGAGTTCGCGCGGATCGCCGTCGACGCCAGGGACATCATCGATCCGGCGACGTTCAGGTCCTTCGACCTGCACCCTGACGGCACCCTTGTATGGCCCAGTGGTCTTCCGATCCTTCGGGCATGGGCGTTCAACGAGCCTCGCCTGAAGCTACTTGACGTCCTCCGGGAGCAATTGACTTTTGAGGCGACGGTACGGGCGGTCGAACTCGACGAGCGTGATGCCCGCGCCGTGATGGCCCTTCCAAGGACCGAGGTGCCCCTCCCGCCCCATCCAGTGATCAAGCGACTGACCGAGTTGGGAGAGGCGCTCCAGCAAGGTCGCCCCACGACCGGTCCGATCCCGGTAGATTGGGAAGGCACCGTCGTCCGAGACGCGAGCGCGGAAGCTTGGACCTATGCCCTTCGCTTTGGACGAAGGAACATCTGGAAGGTCGGGCACGCCCAGGACACCGATACTCGGCTTGACGATATAAATCGCCACGTACCTCACGAGGAGATCGGAGAGCGGTGGGAACTGCGCTTGCGCCAACGATGGTCGAGTTCGGTTTTGGCCCACGCGATGGAACAGCGCGTCTTCCTTGCCATGAGCCAATTCCGCACCGAGGGCGAGAGGTTGAGGTGTACTGAAGCACAGTTGCAAGCCGTGTGGGCAAGGGCACTCGCTTCTTGAGGGGTTGAGCATGCGAGCGCCATCGTCTGTAACGACAGTTGGCCGGCAACACCTGCAGCCTATCTTCCTCGGGGTCTTGGAAGCTCCAGCCGTACGGGTTCAGGGCCATCGTCTTGAGGGGTCGGCATCCTACATCCTTGGGGAAGACATCTCCTGATCTTTCCAAACATCAGGAAGGTGCGCTTCCCGGCGAAACCGCCGGCCGCATTGCACGCCTGGAGCCATTTGATGCCGTACGAACAAGTGACCGTCCGGACCCACGACGGCGCATGCCCCACGCATGTCCTAACGCCCGGAGGCACTGGCCCGTGGCCGGCAGCGATCATGTACATGGATGCCGGCGGTATCCGGCCCGCCATGGTCGAGATGGCGCAGCGTCTCGCGGACATCGGCCACGTTGTGCTGCTGCCGGACCTGTTCTACCGCTACGGGCCCTATGAGCCGTTCGTGCCTGCGGAGGTGTTCAAGGGCGACTTTCGAGCCATCCTCGGTCCGCTAATGGCTACGACCGGGAACGACAAGGCCG
The DNA here is from genome assembly GCF_008039475.1 of Methylobacterium sp. WL12. Classification (NCBI taxonomy): domain Bacteria; kingdom Pseudomonadati; phylum Pseudomonadota; class Alphaproteobacteria; order Hyphomicrobiales; family Methylobacteriaceae; genus Methylobacterium; species Methylobacterium sp. WL12. Next base: position 5,411 of record NZ_VRUW01000041.1, read on the forward strand.
CCCAGGATACGGGTGCACTCATTGCCTACCTCGATACGCGCAGCGACGTCGTGGGGCGTCATGTCGGCGCTGTTGGCTTCTGCATGGGCGGGGGCATGGCGCTCGCCGCGGCGGCCGTATTCCCGGACCGCTTCGCCGCCGTGGCGAGCTTCCACGGCGGGAACCTCGCCACCGATGCGCCGACCAGCCCACACCGGGGGGCACCGCATATCAAAGCGGAGGTCTACGTCGCGGCGGCCGAGAACGACCGGAGCTACCCGCCCGAGATGGCCGCCAAGCTTGAGGAAGCGCTGACCGGCGCCGGCGTGACGTTCCGCACCGAGACCTACCCGGCCGAGCACGGCTGGATGATGCCGGACTTTCCCGTGTACGACCGAGAGGCCGCCGAGCGTGGCTGGAGCGAGCTGAGGGCGATGTACCAGCGCACGCTCCGTTGACCTTCGGAGCGGCGGTCGGTCGACCTTCGGAGGGAAAGCATGTTCACCCACGTCATGATCGGCAGCAACGACCTTGAGCGGGCCAGGGTCTTCTACGACGCCACGTTCGCCGCGTTGGGCGGTCAGCCTGGCGAGATGGATACCAGGGGCAGGTTGATCTACGACTACGAGGACGGTCGCCTGATGATCACCAAGCCGATCAACGGCCAAGCCGCGACCTCAGCCAACGGCGGCACCATCGGCATCGCCGCTGCGAGCCCGGACCATGTTCTCGCCTGGCATAGGGCAGGCACCGAGCACGGGGGTAACGCGGTCGAGAGCCCACCCGCCGAGCGCCCGAACGGTGCCTTCGTCGCCTACCTCCGTGATCCGGACGGAAACAAGCTGACCGCGCGATCCAAGCCGACGGAATAACCTACGGCTCGTCCTCGGTGAGTTCACCGAAATCTCATCCGGACATCTGGACCGCATTCGCCCGGGACGGGCGCCGTTCAGCGACGAGGGCCATGACGGGCCTTGGAGAAAGATGCGGCGTGACCCGGCATCGTTACTCGTTGGACGGAATCCGTTAACCATTTCGAACGGCCCGAGAGACCGGCTCCGGCTCATGCTGCGGGATGAAAGGCGGGACGGGCATGCGCCGCCCACAGGAACACCACCGGGTAAATCCTGTTGGGTCGGCATTCCCTTAGGAGACCCACCATGACGACTGATCCCCTGCATAAGTACCCCCGGCCGCCGTTCGAGGCCCAGCCCCAGGGCTTCCCCGGCAAGACCGGGAAGATGACCCCCGAGCCAGATCACGGCGAAGAGAGCTACAAGGGTTCCGGCAGGCTTTCCGGCAAGGTGGCGCTGATCACCGGTGGCGACAGCGGCATCGGACGGGCGGTCGCCATCGCCTTCGCCCGCGAGGGGGCGGACGTGGCCATCTCCTACCTGCCCGAGGAGCAGGCGGACGCCGAGGCGGTCCAGTCCTGGATCGAGAAGGCCGGACGGCGGGCGCTGCTCCTGCCGGGCGATCTCAAGGACCCGGACTACGGGCGCGAGATCGTGGCACGCACCGCCGAGGCGTTCGGCGGCCTCGACCTCCTCGTGAACAACGGCGCCTTCCAGCAGCCGAACGAGGGGTTGGATAGCATCGAGGACGCGGTGTTCGAGGACCACTTCCGCACGAACGTCTTCGGCCCGTTCTACGTAACGAAGGCGGCCGTGGCCCACATGAAGCCCGGTGCCTCGGTGATCTTCACCTCGTCGGTGAACTCGAAGCACCCGATGCCGTCGCTGCTCGCCTACAGCGCCACGAAGGGTGCCCTGAGCAACATGGTGCTGAGCCTCGCCCAGTTGCTGTCCGAGAAGGGCATCCGCGTGAACGGCGTCCTGCCGGGGCCGATCTGGACGCCCTTCATCCCCTCCGGCATGGACCAAGACTCGGTGAAGTCGTTCGGTTCGAAGGTGCCGTTCGGCCGCCCGGGCCAGCCGGCGGAGCTCGCCTCGGCCTACGTGATGCTGGCCTCCGACGAGAGCAGCTACACCTCGGGGGCCCTGATCACCGTGGCCGGTGGAATGCCCATCCTCTGACCAAGCCGTATCGCGGCCGTCGGCCTTTCCGGCGGCTCAGCGTCATTGAGGGAGGCCATGCAACATGGCACGGCCTCCCGAGCACCAACTCAGGCGACCTCAGGCCTCGACCCGGACCGGCAGCGTCCAATTCGGCCTGACGAAGTGGCAGGTGTACCCGTCGGGCCGGCGCTCCAGATAATCCTGGTGCTCCGGCTCGGCCTCCCAGAACGGCCCCACCGGAGCGACCTCGGTGACCACCTTCCCGGGCCAGAGCCCGGACGCGTCGACGTCCGCGATGGTGTCCTCGGCGACGCGACGCTGGTCATCGTCGACGTAGAAGATCGCCGAACGATAGCCCGAGCCGCGGTCGTTGCCCTGGCGGTTCGGGGTCGAAGGATCGTGGATCTGGAAGAAGAACTCCAGCATCCTTCGAAAGCTCGTCCGTGACGGATCGAAGGTGATCTCGATGGCCTCGGCGTGGGTGCCATGATTGCGATAGGTCGCATTGGGAACGTCGCCGCCGGAGTACCCGACACGTGTCGCTACGATCCCCTCCTGGCGCCGGATCAAGTCCTGCATGCCCCAGAAGCATCCGCCGGCCAGCACGGCCCTTTCATTGCTCATCGCTCGATCCTTCGCGCTTTCCGATGGCCTGAAGGTGGTTGGCAACCTTCGTTTTGCCCAGTGCCACGCCCTTCAGGCAACGGTGCGGCTTCGTGGCGGGGCTCCGCCTTCCAACTGAAGCCCCCCGTCCGAGCCGACATGCATCACCTGCAGGGCCAGTCCCCAACTTCAGCCAACCAGCACGACGCCCCTGCGCTCGTAGATCTTCCGGTCGATATCGCCGACGATGAAGTGCGCCACGTCGGCCCGTGAGCTCAGGCTGCACACGGAGCTGGTGCAAGGGCGGCCTTTGCCAGTGGATCCCGTCCGGTTCATCCTTGTCGGACGGGCGCCGGCGATGCGATCACTACCGCCCGACAGGAGCGCTCGACCGATGAAATCCAGGGACTTGCACCTTCACCCCTGACCTCGGAGCGCCGCGCAAAGCGAAAAGGCCTCCGTTATTTTGGAGGCTTAAATGCCAAGAACCTTGCTGACGGCTGACACCCATTTTGGGCACAAGAGCATGCTCAGCCCCCGCATGCCTCGACCCCGTCCCTTCGAGACCATCGAGGCCCACGACGACGCCCTGGTCGTCGCCTGGAACAAGGCCGTCAGACCGGACGATATCGTCTGGCACCTCGGTGACTTCGCCCACAAGTGCAGCTTGGAGTATGCCGCCTCCATCCAGGTTCGCCTGCACGGTCGCATCCACTTGATCCGGGGCAACCACGACCACGGTCTTGGTGACCGCCTCCGATGGGCCGGACCCGTCGTCGACGTCCAACGGATCTTCGTCCAGGATCCGGGCATGCCCCGACGCCAGGCGCTGTGGGCAAGCCATTATGCGCACGTGACGTGGCCTCATGCCTGGCACGGCGACCTTCACGTCTACGGCCATTCCCACGGCGGCATCCCGGCCACCCGGACGAGCCTCGACGTCGGCGTCGATTGCTGGAATTGGCGTCCGGTGACGCTGGGGGAGATCATGGCGAGGATGGCGGCGTCCCCTGCCATCGCCTCGTCATGCTGACGATGCATCGGTGCCAGCTCCGGTCGGGTCACGAAGATTGTTTGATGAACCCGATGTCGACCGCCACGGCCTTCAGGCGCTCGGGCTCGCGCTCCTTCCGCTCGGAGTAGCGGTCGACGAGATAGTCGGCCCGCTCCCGGGTCAGGAGGGTGAACCTCACCAACTCCTCGCAGACGTCGACGACGCGGTCGTAGAGCGGCCCCGGCTTCATCCGGCCGGCGTCGTCGAACTCCTTGTAGGCCATCGGGACCGAGGACTGGTTGGGGATGGTGATCATCCGCATCCAGCGCCCGAGCACGCGCAGGCCGTTGACCGCATTGAATGACTGGGAGCCGCCGGAGACCTGCATCACGGCCAGGGTCCGGCCCTGCGTCGGGCGCACCGATCCTTCCGACAGGGGGAGCCAGTCGATCTGGCTCTTGATGACCCCGGTCATGGCACCGTGCCGCTCCGGGCTGACCCAGACGTGGCCCTCCGACCAGATCGAGAGGTTCCGGAGTTCCTGAACCTTGGGGTGATCGGCCGTGACGTCGTCGGGCAGCGGCAGGCCGCGCGCGTCGTAGACCCGCACCTCGCCGCCCATCGCCTCCAGCAAGCGCGCGGCCTCGTAGGCCAGGAAGCGGCTGAACGAGCGCTCCCGGAGCGACCCGTACAGGATCAGGAAGCGAGGGGCGTGGGTGAACGGCGTCGCGACTTGCAGGCCGGCCGTCGTCGGAACGACGAAGTGCCCCTCGCTCAGGTTCGGCATTCCATCGGCGAAGGGCTGTCGGGGCTTGTCCAAGACGTCTCATTCCTCTACGTTTCAACGATGGTTGAGATATTGACATCATGATGGACGAACGGCAAGCCGTCGCTGCCTTCGCGGCCCTCGGGCAGGAGCACCGCCTGCGGATCGTGCGCCAACTCGTCACCGCCGGACCTGACGGGATGGCGGCAGGCATGCTCGCCGAGGCAGTCGGGGTGTCCGGCACCAACCTGTCGTTCCACCTGAAGGAGCTGAGCCATTCCGGCCTGGTCACCTCTCGGCGCGAGGGCCGGTCGATCATCTACAGCGCCGCCTACCCGGACCTGTCGGAGCTCATCCAGTTCCTGATGAGCGACTGCTGCCAGGGCCGACCCGAGGTCTGCGGCCCGGCCATCGTCGCCCTATCCGCCTGCTGCGAGGGAACCGCCTGATGGACGTCGTGATCTACCACAACCCGGATTGCGGCACGTCCCGCAACACCCTGGCCCTAATCCGCAACGCCGGCATCGAGCCGCACGTGATCGAGTACCTCAAGACGCCGCCGAACCGCATCCTGGTCCGCCAACTCGCCGAGCGCGCCGGCGTCACGGTCCGAGACCTCCTGCGGGAGAAGGGGACGCCCTACGCCGAGTTCGGCCTCGCCGACACGTCCCTATCGGACGACCGGCTTCTCGATGCCATCGAGGCACAACCGATCCTGTTGAACCGCCCGCTGGTTGTGAGCCCGAAGGGCGTCGCCCTCTGCCGACCGTCCGAGGCGGTCCTCGACCTCCTGCCGGCCCAGCAGGGCGAGTTCGTCAAGGAGGACGGCGAGCGCGTGGTCGACGAGCACGGGCGCCGCGTCGCCACCGCCTGATCGCTACACGTCATCAAGAATAAGAAACGGTCCCGATGCTCGCGCTCGCCATCTTCGTCGTCACCCTCGTCTTCGTCATCTGGCAGCCGAAGGGGTTCGGGATCGGATGGAGCGCCCTGATCGGAGCCGCGGTCGCGCTCGCCACCGGGGTCATCCACCCCGGGGACATCCCGGTGGTCTGGCACATTGTCTGGGACGCCACCTTCACCTTCGTCGCCCTGATCATCATCTCGCTGCTCCTCGACGAGGCGGGCTTCTTCCATTGGGCGGCCCTGCACATCGCCCGCTGGGGCGGGGGGCGGGGGCGCCTGCTGTTCCCGCTGGTGATCCTCCTCGGGGCCGCCATCGCGGCGGTGTTCGCCAATGACGGCGCGGCCCTGCTGCTCACCCCCATCGTTCTGGCCATCCTGCTGCGCCTCGACTTCAAGCCCGCAGCGGCCCTGGCCTTCATCGTCGCCTGCGGGTTCGTCGCCGACTCCACCAGCCTGCCCCTGGTGATCTCGAACCTCGTCAACATCGTCTCGGCGAACTTCTTCGACATCTCCTTCAGCCGCTACGCCGCCGTGATGGTGCCGGTGAACCTGGTCTCGCTCGCCGCGACCCTGGTGGTGCTGTGGCTGTTCTACCGGCGTGACCTGCCGGCCACGTACCCGGCGGCCGAGCTCGAAGCGCCGCGGCACGCGATCAAGGACCCACTGGTGTTCAAGGCGGCCTTTCCACTCCTGGCCCTGCTGCTGGTGGCCTACTTCGTAACGGCGCCGTTCGGCGTGCCGGTTTCGGCGGTCACCTGCGCCGGCGCCGTGGTGCTGCTGGCGCTGGCCAATCGCAGCCGCGTCATTCCCATCCGCAAGGTGCTAGCGGGTGCCCCCTGGCAGATCGTGCTGTTCAGCCTCGGCATGTACCTCGTCGTCTACGGGCTGAAGAACGCCGGCCTGACCGACTATCTGGCGCAATGCCTCGTCTGGCTTTCGGGCCACGGACCGTTCGTGGCCACCATCGGCACGGGGGTCGCCGCAGCCATCCTGTCCTCGGTCATGAACAACATGCCGAGCGTGCTGGTGGGCGCGCTCTCGATCCAGCAGGCCCCGGACCTGTCGCCCCTGATGCGCGAGCTTATGGTCTACGCCAACGTCATCGGCTGCGACCTCGGCCCGAAGTTCACGCCCATCGGGAGTCTGGCGACCCTGCTCTGGCTACACGTCCTCGACACCAAGGGCCAGCGCATCACCTGGGGCCAGTACATGCGCGTCGGCTTGGTCATCACCCCGCCGGTGCTGTTCGTCACCCTGGCGGCGCTGGCGCTCTGGCTGCCCGTGCTCGGTGCCCGGTAGCCATCCGATGGGCGCGACGCGCCGATGGTCCGTGATCTCGGCCCTGGGAGTTATCCAAGTTCTCACCTGAAGCTCCTCTTGCCCGATGGGCGGGCGAAGGTGCCGGCGCGACATTCCTTTCAATGGGCATCAGGCCCGGGTTTTGTACTCGACCGCGAGAGCGCACGTGCAAGGTCAACGACGCGGCGTCGGTCATCCGGGTCTTCGATGTCGAGCCAAGCGAGAACCAATTCCCGCGCTCCGACCGTTTCGTGGCCGCGGCCTTGCAGGCCGCCATCGGCAAGCGCTGATGGATCGCAGCCGAGCAAGTCCGCGATGCGCTTCAGTATCGCTCGCGTCCGTTCGGCCCCGTCGAGGCCGCCGTCATCATCCGTCGGCATACGTACCACTCTCCGCTAATGGTCATCACGGCGGCGGGGCGGTCGGCTCTGCGATGCAGGCGGCCGGGAACGCCATCGGTAAGGGCTTCGTGAGCGCCCGCATGCAGAGCTTGGGCTTGCCGTTGCCCATCTGTCCGAACGATGGGGGGCCTCACGGCCGGACGACCATGGAAAACTTGGCGGCCAGCATCGCGCAGACCGCATCGTAGTGGCGCGTGGACCGTAGTCGTTCGAACTCCGCAACCCCCGATTGCACCTCCTCGGTGCCGCGGCGGCTGCCGAGAGTATCGAAGCAGATGCGGGCCCGATCCACGATGTCCGGGTTGTATTCGGTGAAGCCACAAGCCGTCGAAGCCCTGCGCAGCATGCCGTGCATCCTGAGGAAGCCGACGCAATCGAAGTCGGCGGCGGTCGCGGATCGCATGCCCGGTAAGAGCACCATCACGATAGCGAGTGCCGTCGCCGGCGCGACCCGAAGGTTCCTAGCCATCGGCGCCCGCCCGAAGACCGCCATGCGCCTTCACTTCCGGCTCGCCATCACCGCGAGGTCGCCACGGAAGCCGGATATGCGCCAGGTAGGGATACACAGCCGGCAACACGACGAGGGTGAGCAGGGTCGCCGTGACGAGGCCGCCGATCACCACCGTGGCGAGCGGACGCTGCACCTCGGCGCCGGCACTCGTCGACAGCGCCATCGGCAGGAACCCCAGCGCCGCCACCAGCGCCGTCATCAGCACCGGCCGCAGGCGCATCTCGGCGGCGCGGGTCGCCGCCTCGCGGGCATCGAGGCCGACGCGTTCGAGGTCGCGGATGTAGCTCGTCAGCACCACGCCGTTGAGGATGGCGATGCCGAAGGTGGCGATGAAGCCGATCGCCGCCGAGATCGAGAACGGCAACCCGCGGAGATACAGGGCGACGATGCCGCCGGTGGCGGCCACCGGCACGTTCAGGAAGATCAGCCCGGCCAGCCGGATGTCCCCGAACATCATTACGAGCAGGACGAGGATCGCCGCCATGGCGGCCGGGACCACGACGGAGAGCCGGCTCGTCGCCTCCTGAAGGTTCTGGAACTGCCCGCTCCACTGCAGGGAGTAGCGCGGTGGCAGGGGAACCTGCGCCTGGACCGCGGCCTGCGCGTCCGTCACGAAGCTCTGGACGTCGCGGCCGCGAACGTTGGCCTGGACCGAGATCCTGCGCTGGAGCTTCTCCCGGCTGATCTGGGCCGGCCCCGTCGCAACGTCGACCGAGGCGACCAGCGAGAGCGGCACCAGCGCCTTTCCGCTGCGCCCCACGGGCAGGTCGCGGATGCGCTCGATGTCGCTCCGGTCGGTGGACTTCAACCGGACCACGATGTCGGTGATGGAGTTGTCGTCGCCGTAGATCATGCCGGCGGTGCGGCCGCCGATGCTCTCCACCACGTCGAGGACGTCGCTGACGTTGATGCCGTAGCGGGCGGCCGCCGCCCGGTCGACCTGGATCGAGAGCGCCGGCATGCCGGCTTGCGCCTCGGCCTTGACGTCGGCCGCCCCCGAGACGCTGGAGACCGCGCGCACGATGGCGTCGGCCTTGTCCTTGAGCACCTTGAGGTCGTCGCCGTAGAGGCTGATGGCCACGTCGCCGCGAACGCCCTCCAGCAGGTCGTCCATCCGCATCTGGATCGGCTGCGAGAACGCGTAGGACACCCCCGGCACCTCCGCCCGAAGGCGCTTGTCGAGGGCGGCGACGAGGCCTTCCTGGGTGTCGGCCGTCGTCCACGTCGACGGCTCGGCCAGCGTGATGAAGCTATCGGTGGACTCGACGCCCATCGGGTCGGTGGGGATCTCGGCGCTGCCAGTAAGCGACACGACCCGCTTGACCTCGGGGAAGCTCTTCAGCGTCTGCTCGATCCGGTGCATGACCTTGAGCGAGGCGTCGAGGTTGATGCCGGGCAGCTTCTCCGACGTGATGACGATGGAGCCTTCCGAGAGCTTGGGCAGGAACTCGCCGCCCAGGCGCGTCGCGAGCCAGCAACTGCCGGCGAACAAGCTGAACGTCACCAGGACGGTGATCCCCGTGCGGCGCTCGGCCAGCCTCAGCACGGGCGTGTAGGCGCTGCGGACCCAATGGACGAGCCGCGTCTCGCGTTCGCCGATGCCGGGGCCTGCCAGCACGATGGCGGCCAGCGCCGGCATCAGCGTCATCGTCAGGACCAGCGAGCCGGCGAGCGCCAGGATCACGGTGAGCGCCATCGGCCGGAACATCTTGCCCGCCACCCCTTCGAGGGCGAGGATGGGCAGGTAGACCATGATGATGATGGCCACCGCGAACAGGATCGGGCGCGCCACCTCCACGGTCGCCTTGCGGATGACCTCCTCGGCCGGACGCTCCGGGTGCTCTCCTCGGGCGCGCAGGACGTTCTCGATCATCACCACGGCGCCGTCGACGATGAGGCCGAAATCGATGGCGCCGAGGCTCATGAGGTTGCCCGACAGCCCGAACAGCCGCATCCCGGCGAACGCCATCAGCATCGACAGGGGGATCGCGGCCGCCACGATCAGGCCGGCCCGAAGGTTGCCCAGCAGCAGGAGCAGCACGACGATGACGAGCACTGCCCCCTCCATGAGGTTGTGCTCGACGGTGCGGATGGTCCGCGCCACCAGGGTGCTGCGGTCGTAGTACGGCACGATGTCGACGCCCGGCGGCAGCTGCGGGCGCAGGGCCTCGATGGTCTGCTTCACGGCCACGACCACGGCGCTGGCGTTCTCGCCCTGCTGCATCATGGCGATGCCGACGACGGTCTCGCCCGCCGCATCGTGCGTCACGGCGCCGAGCCGCACCTTCGGGGCTTCCACCACCTCGCCCAGGGTCGCAACAGTCACCGGAACGCCACCGGGGCCGGTGGTCACGACGACGTTGGCAAGGTCCTTCGTATCCTTGGCCAGCCCGAGGCCGCGGATGACCTCCTGCTGGTCGTTGTGCTCGATGTAGGCGCCGCCACGCGCGGCGTTGTTCTCGGAAAGCGCCGTATAGACCTGGGCCATCGTGACGCCGTAGCGGTGCAGGTTCTCGGCGGCGATGCGAACCTCGTAGGTCGGCATCTGTCCGCCGTAGACGTTCACGTCGGCGATGCCGGGGGTGAGCTTGAGCTTCGGCGCGATGGTCCATTGCAGGATGCGCTTCAAGGCCATCGGCGAGTAGCCCGGGCCGCGCACCTCGAACTGGTAGATCTCGCCTAAGCCCGTCGCCATCGGCCCCATCTCGGGATCGCCGACGCCGGCCGGCATCATGGTCTTGGCCAATGGCAGACGCTGGAACACCTGCGAGCGCGCCTCGGTGATCGACATGGCGTCGTCGAAGGTGACGTAGACCGCCGAGACGCCGTAGCGCGAGGTCGAGCGGATGCCCGACAGGCCCGGCGCCCCGGCCATCGCGTTCTCGACGGGGAAGCTCACGAGGCGTTCGACCTCAAGCGGGCCGAGGCCCGGCGACAGGGTCAGGACCATCACCTGCTTGGGCGACACATCCGGGACCGCGTCGATGGACAGGCCTTCGAGGTTGACGATGCCGCCGACCGCCCCGGCGAGCGCCAGGATCACGACGAGCCAGCGGCGGCGGATGAGGAGGGCGAACCAAGCGTTCATGGCGGCCTCAATCCGTCGAGCCGAGGAGCGCGCGCATCAGGATGGCCTTGAGGCCGAAGCTTCCCTGCGTCGCCACCGTCTCACCCGCCGCCACGCCGGACGTCACCTCAACCCAGTCGGCACGCTGGATACCGAGCTTGAGGTCCCGTTTCTCGAAGCGGTCGTCGCCGGTTCGCACGAAGGCGATGGGGCCACCCTCGGTCTGCTGGATCGCGGCGGCCGGAACCGTGACGCCCTCGCGCCCTAGGTCGGCGGCTATCTCCACGGAGACGAACATGTTGGCGCGCAACGTCCCGTCCGGGTTCGCGATCTCGATGCGGGCGGGGGCAGTATTGGTCGTCGGGTCGATGGCGGCGTTGACCGACCGGACTCGGCCCTCGAAATGGGGATGCGCCGTCACCGGGGCTTCGATGGTCGCCCGGTCGCCGGCCTTCACGGTGGCGATGTCGTGGCCGTAGAGGTTGGCCAGCACCTGGATCTGCGACGGGTCCGCAACCGTGAAGGCGTCACGGTTGGTGTCGACCACCTCGCCCAGGGTGATCCCCGCCATCGTCACCACACCGTTGATCGGCGAGACGATGGCGCTGGTGCCCGGAGCCTCTCCGGGGGCCGGGGCGAGGCGCTCGTACTGCGCCCGGTAGAGGTCGACCTGCGATTTTGCGGACAGGGTCGCGGCATGCGCCTTGGCGAGCTCGACCTGCCGACGGTCGACTTCCGCTTGGGCGACGCCGCCGATCCGGACAAGGTCGCTGCCGCGCTTGAGATTGATCTCGGCGACCTTCTCGGTGGCCTGGGCCTCGCCAAGGCTGGCCTGGGCGGCGGCGAGGCCGTTCCTGGCGTCGAGGACGCCGGAGGCATCGAGGGTGGCCAGCGTCTGCCCTGCACTCACCCGGTCGCCCGGCTGCACGGACAGGCTCAGGACCCGACCCGAGGTGCGGGGCTTCAGGCGGGTGACCCGGCGCTCGTCGAAGGCGACCATGCCGGGGGTCCGCACGGGCAGGATGATCCGGCGGGTCTCGGATTGCCCGAAGGCCAGTCCGAGGCGGCCCTGGCCGTCGGCATCGAGCCGGACGACGTTGTCCTCTGTCGGCTGCTCGGAGGCGGCAGGGGTCGTCGTCGCGGCCTCGGGTGCCGAAGGCGCCAACCCGACTGTCTGGAGAAGCGGTTCGACAAAAGGCCGGACAGCGTCGCGATACCACCACCCGCCCAGCCCAAGCGCGGCCAGACAAACGACCAGGGCCCACCGCGAACGACGACCAAACTTAGTGGATGCAGGACCGGATGCCGCGGAGCTGATGGGTGCTCCCGACGAGCCCGATCCACTGGCATTCGCCGACGTGTGCACACCGCCACGGTCGACGATCTCGGCATCGTCGGTCCCGGGCATGTCGGTCTCCGCCTCCCTCAGCACGGTGTCGTCCACATATCAGATTAGAGTTGTTCTAAGACATAGAGCGGGCGACCAAACCCGCCATTAAATTCGCGTTCACACTCGTGGTCCCGGGGCCTGTCCCGAACCACATCAATCACCGGGACAGGGGCGTGAGCCCGGGAGTGAACCGGGTTGGCGAAGCTGCTGCTGATCGAGGACGACGCCGCGACGGCCGAGGAGATCCTCGCCGACCTGCGCGGGCGCGGGCATGCCGTGGAATGGGCCGCCACCGGGCCGGAGGGCGCCGCCAGCGCACGGACGGGCTCTTGGGACGCCATCGTCCTCGACCGGATGCTTCCGGGCCTGGACGGGCTCACTGTGTTGCGCGACCTGCGCGGAACCGGCGACCGGACGCCCGCGCTGGTCCTGAGCGCACTCGGCGACGTCGACGAGCGCATCCGCGGCCTTCGCGCCGGCGGCGACGATTATCTTGGCAAGCCCTTCGTCCTCGCCGAACTCGCGGCCCGGATCGAGGCCTTGCTGCGGCGGCCGACGGACTCCCGCGAGACGGTGCTCAGGGTGGGGACACTAGAGCTCGATCTCATCGCCGGCACCGGTCGCAGGGGAATGCGCGACCTCGATCTCCTGCCGCGCGAACTCAAGCTGCTCGAATACCTCATGCGGCGGCCGGGGCAGGTCGTGACCCGGGCGATGATGTTCGAGGAGGTCTGGAACTACCGCTTCGCGCCCAAGTCCAACGTCATCGACGTCCATGTCGGACGCCTGCGCAAAAAGCTTGAGGCCGAAGGCGAGCCGATACTGATCCACAACGTCCGGGGAGAGGGCTTCACCCTGACCCCGGATGTCTAGGCTCGTCCGCTCCTTCGCGTTCCGGTGGGCCCTGGGCATCGCGCTGTGGTCGACGCTGCTCTCGCTGCTGCTCTTCGCCTTCGTGTACTGGCAGACCGCAGCGTTCATGCAGGACGAGCTCGCCCAGGTCCTGCGCCACGAGGTCCGGTACGCCGCCGGGGATCAGGCCAAGGCAGCCGTTCGCATCGAAACCTGGATCAGTGAGGACCTGCACAGCGTCCATTTTGCCGGTCTGTTCGGGACGGATGGTCGCAAGCTTGCCGGCAACCTCGACGTCCGCATACCGGAGCTGCCCCTCGACGGCGAGGTCCACCGGATCGGCACGCAGGTGGCCATCGCGGGACGGCGCCTGCACGAGGAGCTCTGGTCGGCCGCCCTCGCCCTGGACGACGGCAGCGTGGTGGTCGTGGCCCACGACACCGACGAGATCGACCGCGCCAAGGCGACGGTGATCCGGGCGCTGGGCCTCGCCCTCGTCCCGACCCTGGCCTTCTCCATCCTTGGCGGCGTCCTGCTAGCCGGACGCGCCCGGCGACGTTTGGCATCGACTGAAGCGGCGGTCGCGCAGGTGATGCGGGGCGACTTGCGCCAGCGCCTGCCGGTCGGCGAAGCCGGGGACGAATTCGACCGCTTGGCACGGGACGTCAACGGCATGCTCGACGAGATCGAGCGCCTTATGGAGGAAGTGCGCGGAGTGGGTGACGCCGTCGCCCACGATCTCCGGACGCCGCTCACGCGCCTGAGGCTGCGTCTGGAGCGAGGTCGCGATCAAGCCCGCGACATCGAGGAACTGCGCCAAGCGGTGGACCAAGGGCTCATCTGGATCGACCAGACCCTGGAGATGGTCACGGCGGTCCTGCGCATCGGCGAGATCGAACACGGACGGCGCTGCGCCGCCTTCGGGCCGGTCGACCTACGGCTCGTGGTGAGCGAGGCCGCGGAGTTGTTCGAACCTTTGGCCGACGAGAAGGGCATCACCCTCGTCATCGGCATCGGTATCGGCATCCAGGAGGGAGCGTCCGCCGTTCGGGGCGACCGCAGCCTCATTTTCGAGGCGGTCTCGAACCTCCTCGACAACGCGATAAAGTTCACTCCGACCGGAGGCCGCGTCGGGATCGGTCTTGCCTGGCGCGACGGCGTCGCCGTGGTGTCCGTGGAGGACACGGGTCCGGGCATCGCCGCCGGCGAGCGAGCCCATGTCTTCAAGCGGTTCTATCGTGCGGAGCGTGCCAGGCAGACAGAGGGTAACGGCCTCGGTCTCGGCCTCGTCGCGGCCATCGCCAAGCTGCACGGATTTCCCCTCACCGTCGGTGACGGTCCCCGCGGTGGATGTCGCTTCGAGATGGCATGCCTGACGGCGGAGCATCATCCGTCGGTCATGGGGTGAACGACCAGCCTGCCTTCGAAAGCCGGCGCTCATAGCGCCTGGCCCCAAAGGTCTCGCGTGATGAGCGAAGGCCGAGGCTTCCATGCCGGATGCCACGTCCATCGCATCTCAGGCCATGACCAGGCCGACCTTAAATTCGGTGTCATTTTCGAACGCTTCCAAACTGCGTTCGTTTTCCATTTACTCATCGCCCGCCCAGGGCGGTGCCTCCTCCAAGGTCCCATCAGCACCTCATGAAGAACGCCCGTTTCCTCTCAGCCATGCTCCTCCTCGGGACGGCCCTGCCGCTTCCCGTCCTCGCCAACGGAACGCCAACCGTCGCGCCGCCGGCCCCGAGCGCGATGAAGGTCCTCTCGCGGATCGACCTCGCCCAGGCCGACCAGCCGACCGCCAAGAGCACCGACGATGTCCGCGGCGCCTCGCAGACCAAGACCACCAGCGCGCAGCCGGTCGGTGCCTTCCCGACCAACGAGATGACGACGCTTCCGGTCATCGGCCTCGACGGCGGCGCGGACGCGATCAAGAAGGACGTCGCCGCCCTCCAGCAGACCCTGACCGAGTTGCAGCAGCTTCAGCTCCAAACCAAGCAGGCGCACTGGAACGCCTCCGGCACCCTGTACTACCCGCTGCACCTGCTCCTGCAGGAGCACTACGAGGGCTTGTCCAAGTACGCCGACACCATCGCCGAGCGCCTGCTCGCCGTCGGGTCCTCGGCCGACGGCCGCGCCAACACCATCGCCAAGACCTCCGGTGTCCCCGAGATTCCCGGTGGCTTCCTCGACGACGCCCAGATCCTGGTCTGGTTCACCAACGCCTACAAGCGGGTCGGCGAGGAGGTGAACGCGGCCATCAAGGCGACGGAAGAGGTCGACCCGACCACCTCCAACCTCCTGCAAGAGGTCGAGCACGGCGTTGCCAAGTACCAGTGGCAGATGCGCGCCCAACTCCAGCGCACCAAGACCGACCCGAACACGGGCTGGGACCTCAACGACAACAAGCCGGTCGACCTGCAGGGTCAACAAGCGCCGAACGCGAGCGGTAGTTCGACCAAGCCCTGAGGCGTGGCGATGGCCCTGCCCGTTTCCGGACAGGGCCATCGACCGCTTGCGCTTTCTCTAAAGATTGGAATAGCTCTAATCTGATTATGGGTTGCCTCGACGCATCACGGATCTGGCGTTCCCTCACTCCGGTGCAGCGGACCATGCTGCGTCGCCTGGAGCGTGAAGGGTCGCTTCGTTTCCCCGGACCGTGGGAGATGCGCACGGTGCGCTCCCTGTTCGAACGCGGGTTCATCAAGCCGGGACCGCGCCGTGGCAACGCTCCGGGCCTTTGGTCTCTCAGCGCCAAGGGGCGTCGCCTCCTGCCGCGCCGGTCGTCCGAAGCGGCTTTGGCATCGAGCCATGTCGTCCCATCCCATGCCTCAACGGCCGTAGCGGACATGCAGCGATGAGTTCGAGCACGAGACGCGCCACCGTCGCCGGAAATCCAGGCGCGTCGGCCTACGACCGGGGCACCATCGCCCTGCACTGGCTGACTGCCAGCCTCGTGTTGGTCCTTTGGCTGATCGGCACCTTCCTCGAAGACATCCTGCCAAAGGGGGCCGTGCGCTCCGGGATCTGGTCGGCTCACTTCGACCTAGGCTTCGTCCTCACCGCCGTCATCGTCGCGTTGCCGCTCTGGAGATGGTTCGGCGGCCGCCGGCTTCCCGTAGAGGATCCGGGCGCCCTGCACATCTTGGCCAAGACGACCCATGCCGCCCTGTACACGCTGCTCTTCATGATCGCAGGGCTCGGCATCGCGAACGCCCTCGTGCGCGGCGTCACCCTCGCTGGGCCGCTGGCGTTACCGGCCATCGGCGACCCGGAATGGCGCCGGCCGTTGACCCACTGGCACGGGGTCGCCGCCAACATCCTGATGGCGCTGGCGCTGTTCCATGCCGCCGCCGCGCTGGTCCACCACTACCTTTGGCACGACAACATCCTGCGGCGCATCCTTCCGAGCCGTGCCGCACGGCTCACCTCGGAAAGACGTTGAACGCAGTGCGCGCACCCCACGCAGAAAACCACCTTATCGACCGCATCGGATGGCTACGGGCAGCAGTGCTCGGCGCCAACGATGGGCTCGTCTCGACGGCCAGCCTGATCGTGGGCGTCGCCGCGTCCACCGCGTCCACCGGGGAGATCCTGGTGGCGGGCTGCGCGGGCCTCGTGGCCGGCGCGATGTCGATGGCGGCGGGCGAATACGTCTCGGTCAGCTCCCAATCGGACACCGAACGGGCCGACCTGGCCCGGGAGACCCGCGAACTCGAACAGGACCCCGAAGCCGAGCGCGACGAACTCGCCGCCATCTACGTCACCCGTGGCCTCGACCGGGACCTGGCCCTTAAGGTGGCCCAGCAACTCATGGCGAAGGATGCGCTGGGCGCCCACGCGCGGGACGAGCTCGGGATCTCCGAGTTCACGACCGCGCGTCCGGTTCAGGCAGCGCTGACATCCGCGGCGACCTTCTCGTCCGGAGCGGCGCTGCCCCTGGCGGTGGCGGCAGTCTCGCCGGCCAACCTTGTGGTGTACCTCGTTTCGGGAGCGTCCCTGGTCTTCCTGGCCATGCTCGGAGCCCTCGGGGCAAAGGTCGGCGGGGCCGAGATCCTACGACCGACAGCCCGAGTGGCGTTCTGGGGCGCCCTCGCGATGGCCGCGACCGCGGGCATCGGACACCTCGTCGGCAAGGTGGTTTGACCACGAGGTAGCGGTCCCGTCGTTCCGCGAGCGGCACTCAACCCGCAACGACCCGTCGAACCCGAACCGGCGCTTGCTTCCGCACGTAGCTTAAGTGTCCGCCGCGCAGCACCCAGGACGCTCGAATGTCGAACCCGCTCGCCCATCCCGACCGTCGCCAATTGCTGATGGCCGGTGCCGCCACCGTTGGACTCGCACTCCCGGCCGCTCGCGCCCGCGCCGCACTTCCGGCCGATCACACGATCCGGATCGCGCCGGTGTCGCACGAGATCGCGCCTGGCAAGGTCATCCGGACGACGGCCTACAACGGAACTGTGCCCGGGCCGGCTTTGCGCCTGAAGGAGGGCAGGTCGGTCCGCATCAACGTCGTCAATGACAGCGGCTATCCCAACCTCGTCCATTGGCACGGGCTGCATATCCCGCCGAAAGAGGACGGTGCGAACGAGGAGGGCTCGCCCATCATCCAGCCGGGCCAGTCGTTGGAGTACGCGTTCACGCCGAAGCCGGCGGGCACCCGCTGGTACCATAGCCACGCCATGGCCATGGATGACCTGACCAAGAGCACCTACTCCGGCGAGTTCGGTTTCCTGATCGTCGAGCCGGCTGCGGGCGACCCGGGACGATACGACCGCGAGGTGCTGCTGGCCTCCCACACCTGGGAGGGCCACTGGGTCAGCATGCAGGACATGAAGAAGGGGCCGCCGCCGGACAACGGCCTGGAGGCGATGTATCGCTCGGCGACGCTGGGCGAACGGATGCTGGGATACGGCGAGCCGGTGCGGGTCCGAGAGGGCGAGCGGGTGCTCTTCCGCATCCTCAACGCGAACGCCAGCATGGGCATATCGCTGTCGCTGCCCGGTCACCGCTTCCAGGTGATCGCCCTCGACGGCAACACTGTGCCGGTTCAGGCCGCCGTCGAGGTGCTGAAGCTCGACGTGGCGGAGCGGGCCGACGTCATCGTGGAAATGAACAACCCGGGCGTTTGGGTGCTCGGCTCGACCAAGGATGACGAACGCCAGATGGGCCTGGGCGTGGTCGTCGAATACGCGAACCGGCAGGGCGAGGCGCAATGGGTCCAGCCGCAGAGGGACGATTGGCGCTATGCCGCGTTCGCCCGGACCGAGGCGGCGTCCGCGCCGGATGAGACCATCGCCCTGAAGTTCGAAAAGGTCCTCGGGGGGCGCGGGGGGTACAACCGCTGGGTGATCAACGGCAAGTCCTGGCCCGACACCAACCCGCTGTTCACGGTCCGGGAGGGGAAACGCTATCGACTGGTTATGGACAACCATAGCGGCGATGAGCACCCGGTGCATCTCCATCGGCACACGTTCGAGGTGACCAAGGTAGGGGACCAGTCCATGTCCGGTCTGATGAAGGATACGATCAGTATGCCCAGGTTCTCGAAGGCGGAGATCGACTTCGTGGCGGATCAGCCCGGCACGACTTTCTTCCACTGCCACCATCAGGACCACATGGACGAGGGCTTTGCCGGGCTGATCCGCTACGCTTGAGAACGAGCGCCCCGGTTTGAGGTCCGGGTACCAGGGAGCGGGAGTCTGGTGTCGACGGTCAGGGCTCGTCGAGGGCACCGGACGAAGGGTCGTCAGCCTTAGTCGAGAGGAACTTGTTGCGCCGGGGTGAGGCCGTCACACGCCAAAGACTAGGCGATGTCTTAACCGGCGAAGGAAGCACGAGAGGCGTGCGATAAGGGCGACGTGCCGGGAGAGCCCCGCTGCCATTGCGCGAGCCTGCGAGGAACCGCGTTAGTGACGTTCTTGGCCCTGCCTTGGACGAAGAGGGCGTCGGCCGAGCAGGCAACTGCCAATTTGCCATTTGCCTGATGATTTAGCGGTTGATGGACACGCAAGCGGGATGGCTTGGCTTTGATCACGCTCTAGCTGTTTTCATGGCGCGCTTGAACGCGCTCAAGAACTTGTTTGAGGAAACGCCAAATGTTCAAGATCATCGTTCCCGCCGTGGCCCTAGCCACGGTCGCCTTTACGCCTGCCTTCGCTTTGGAAGTGACAAAAACCACAATGGTCGCCGCGTCGCCCGAGGCGGTTTGGAAAACCGTCGGAGGGTTCTGCGGCATCGGCGATTGGCACCCCGTCATCGAGAAGTGCGCCCTCTCGAAGAAGGGGGGCAAGGAGGAGCGGACACTGTCGTTGAAGGGCGGCGGCACCATCGTCGAACAAGAGCAGGCTCGCGACGATAAGAAGATGAGCTACACCTACACCATCCTCTCCGGACCGCTGCCGGTGGAGGACTACAAGTCCACGATCATGGTCGAGAAGGACGTTGGCGGCTCCAAGGTCACCTGGACCGGCACGTTCAAGGCGAAGGGCGCTCCTGACGACAAAGCCAAGGAGGCCATCGCGGGCGTCTACGACGCTGGCCTGAAGGGTCTCGCCGCCAAGGCGAAGTAGCCGACCTTCGGGAAAGGCATTTCCCCTCTGCGGCGAGCAGGGAGGACAGCGTACCTCGCGGAACGGGGAGCGAAGCTGAGCCGTTCCCTGTTCCCGGACGACGTCGACCCCGACGGCCGGCCGGCAACAACGATGCGAGGAAGCCCATGAGGAAGTCTCTGTTCGCCGCCGCCATCCTGGCCACCCTGGGCGCCGCCACCGTGGCACCGGCTTCCGCCGCTCCCGGCATGATCGGCGCGGTCGACACTCCCACCGCCGTGACCGAGGTCCGGATGGACGGCATGCACGGTCATCGTGGCCATGGCCGCATGATAGGCCACCACCACATGCGTGGCCACATGATGCGCCATCACCGCGGCCACCGCATGATGCATCGCCACCACATGCGCGGCCACATGATGGGGCACCACCGCGGCCACCGGATGTGATTGCCCGTTCGCCGCAGTCGCTGATTTAACGTTGTGATCAAGCTGGAGGTCGGACGCCATGTGGCGGCCGACCTCCAGGCGTTTTGGGCGGCCTTCCCTCGCGACGGGCGACCGGACTGAAAGACCCAGCCCGGCCTGAGTGGACCTTGGTTCCTCGCTGTTATTCCTGGCCGTGTTCTGAGCGCCCGGGGCCTTGGCCGGGGGAGCTGCCGGTCCACGCGACCGCGCGGGTCGCCTTCTGAGGCGCTGCGGCGATGGCAGTCCCCTCCGGCATAGGCCACCTTTGTCGGATGGGCCGCCCGAGCGCTGCGTCCATAGACCCGCTCATCAAGCCTGAAGCATGGGGTCGATGCCCGGTCAGTGGATACGATAGGCCATGCACGCTTCGGTGACGTCCTGTCCGGTCTCGACGTCCCGGACGGAAATGCGATGCCCCTCCCTCCTGAACCGTTCCAGGTCCTCTGCGGAGACGTAGGCCTTGCTGACGGGGTCTTACAGCCTGGAGCCGGCGTAGCGCCACAGCTGCAGGATGGGTTGCGGTCTCTTTCTCGGCATCGCTTCCATGGGGCTGGCGTCGCCGTCAGCGCGCTGCATTCCTTACCTTGGAATGATTATAGTCTGTGATCTGGGCGTGCAATGATCGAACGGATTTTCGTACGGTTCGATCGCCTCTGTCCGCCGCCGAACCCCGCTACGCGGGGTACTGAACGACATCACCCGATGAGCCTTCGCGATACAATGGTGGTGTCCTGGGCGAACCCGTAGATCCGTATCGCCCCCGTCGCGAGTTCAAGGGACTCGACATCGCCCGCGCTAAGGCCTTCGATTGCCATCACCAGGGCCCGCAGCGCGTTGCCGTGGCCGACGACCAGCGTCGGACCGCGCATCGCCGCCGGCTGGATGTGCCTCAGGTGGAACGGTACGATCCGTGCGACGGTGTCCCTGAGGCTTTCGCCGTTCGGCGGCCGCCCCTCGTACGACCGACGCCAGTCCTCGACCCGTTCAGCCCCGAAACGTCGGTAGGCGGTCACCTTGTCGAGGCCACCGAGGTCGCCGTAATCGCGCTCGTCCAGCGCTGCGTCCTGATGGGGGACGAGTTCCGCCTGTCCAAGGACACCGAGTGCCAGCGCCGAGGTCGTGACGGCCCGCGTCATGGTCGACGTGAAGGCTGCCTCGAAGCGATGCCCTTCATCTCTCAGGATCGTCCCGACCGCGCACGCTTCCCGCCGGCCCTGTTCGGTTAGGGCAGGATCGAGCCTACCCGTGAAAAGGCCGTCCGCGTTGGCTTCGCTCTGGCCATGCCGGACCAGGACTAGGCGTCGCGACGGCTGGGTCATGGCTGACAATGGGGCTTGGTGAGCGAAAATCTTTGCTTCGAACCCCGGTCATTGGCCGCCAATGGGCAAAGCGAGCAGTCAGGAACGGACGTATGGGCCCAGGCTTTCCACAGGCAACTCGTTCGGGGACAAATCGGGGACAAATGGGTTTTGTAGCCAGCCGAAAGCCCAGTCAAAACAAAGAGTTATGATGGGCAGTCGTAGATGGCGGAGACGGAGGGATTCGAACCCTCGATACCCATTTCTGGGTATGCTCATTTAGCAAACGAGTGCCTTCAGCCGCTCGGCCACGTCTCCAGCGTCGTCGGCTCTAAGAGGTCGGACCGGGGCGGTCAAGCGAATCTCGGGGCGGAGAGGCCGCGGAGGCCCTTCGGCGCTCGTAGTGTTTCGCGATGCGCAGGTGGCGCGAGATCGCGTAGTTCATCGCGGTGAGGAAGCCGTAGACGCCGCGCATGCAGTGGCGGCGGCCGAGATACGCCTTCAGGAAGTTGCCGGGCAGCTCGACGAACACTCGCCAGGTCGGGATCGCGACGCCGCGCGCCTCGAGGTCGTCGGCCTGCTGGTCGGAATAGCGGTTGAGCTTGTCGAGCTGGTCGCCGAGCGAGCGCACCGAGAAATGGTGGATCACCCCCTTCAGCCGCCCGGGCTCGACGCCGGGCTCGAGCGCCACGCGGTCGTGGACGGGGGAGGGCGAATAGCGCCCGCGGTCCTTCCGGTAGAGCCGCACCGGCGTCAGCGCGTAGGCCCAGCGGTGGGGGCGGCTCTCGCCGGGGAAGACCTCGGCGATGGCGATGCGCCAGGCGGCCTTGCCGGGCTCGCCCTCGGCGAACAGGGCGCGGATGTCACTCGCGAGGTCGGGGGGCACCACCTCGTCGGCGTCGAGGTTCAGGAGCCAGTCGTGGCGGCACCGGTCCTCGGCGAAGCGCTTCTGCGGGCCGTAGCCCGGCCAGTCGTTGTGGATCACCCGGGCGCCGAGCGAGGCGGCCAGCGCCTGAGTCCCGTCGGTCGAGCCGGAATCGACCACGACGAGGTCGTCGGTGAGGTCTCGCACCGCGCGGATCGTCGCGCCGATGCGGTCCGCCTCGTTGCGGGCGATGATGAAGACGGAGATCGGCAGGGCGATCGTGCCGTTCGGCGGGTTCGCGGTCACGTGCTACGAGCTCCGGCCGCGGCGGCGAGCCGCTTGCGCTGCACCTTGCCGTTGGCGGTGCGGGGGAGGGCGTCGAGGAAGCGGATCTCGCGCGGGCGCTTGTAGGCGGCCAGCCGCTCGGCACACCACGCGATCAGCGCGTCGGCATCCGGCTCCGCGCCCGGCTGCAGCACAACGAAGCCGCAGATCACCGACACGTCGGCCCGCACCGGCAACTCGGCGACACCGGCCTCGGCGACGCTCGGATGGGCGATCAGCGCGCCCTCGACCTCGTTGGGCGAGACGCGGTAGCCCATCGCATTCATCAGGTCGTCGTTGCGGCCCTCGAACCAGAGGTAGCCCTCCGCATCGAGGCAGGCGAGGTCGCCCCCGGCGAACCAGTCGCCGCGCATCACCTGCGCCTCCTCGTCGGGGCGGTTCCAGTAGCCGAGCATCAGGCCAGGCTCCGAGCGGTGGACGGCGAGGAGGCCGGTCTCGCCGGGCGGCAGCGGCTCGGGCGGTCCGGCGACGGGGAGGATCGCCACGTGACGGCCCGGCTGCGGCTTGCCGGGCGAGCCGCGGCGCTGCGGGATCGTCGGCCCGGTCGAGACGTAGGTCGAGATCTCGCTCATGCCCAGCGCCTCGTAGAGCGGCTTTCCCGTGGCTTGGGTCCAGGCGTCGAGCACGTCCCCGGGGAGCGCCTCGCCCGCGGTGCAGCCGTGGCGCAGGCTCGACAGGTCGAAGGCGGCCGGGTCGCCGTATTTGAGGATCTGGCGGTAGAGGCTCGGGACGGCGGCGAAGATCGTGGCGCGATGGCGCGCGATCAGCCGCGGCCAGACGACCGGGTCGCGCGGGCCGTTGTAGAGCACCGCCGTCGCCCCGACCGACCACGGATCGGTGATGCCGACGCCGAGCGTATAGGTCCAGTTCATCGTGCCGGCATGCAGCATCGTGTCGGCTTCCGACAGTCCGAGCCAGTGGTCGAGCATCGGGCGCCGCCCGTAGATCGTGCGGTGGGCGTGCAGCACGCCCTTCGGCCGGCTCGTGGTGCCGGAGGTGTAGACCAGGGTCGCCGGGTCGTCGGCGGCCGTGTCGGCGTAGTCGGGGATCGGGTCTCCGGCCTTCATCGCGGCGATCGCGGCGCCGTCGAGGAGGATGCGGTCGCCGAGGTCGGCCGGCTCGATCACGCAGCCTCCGCCGACGGCGACCGCGGCCGCGCCGGAATTCTCCATGAGGAACGCCGCCTCGGCCGGCGTCAGCTGCGGCGAGGAGGGCAGGGCGACGAGCCCGGCGGCGAGCGCAGCGAAGTAGACGAGGACGTAGTCGGCCTCGTTGCCCATCCGGATCATCACCCGGTCGCCGCGGCGCAGCCCACGGGCGAGGAGCCCGGCCGCGATTCCGCGCACGGCCCGGTCGGCCTCGGCGAAGGTCAGGCTCTCGACCGCGTCGTCCGCGCCGACCAGGATCAGCGCAGTCTTCTCCGACCGCGCCTCGGCGTTCACCCCGAGGCAGTAGCGCGTCGCGTTGAAGCGGGGCGGGGGATGGCGGTCGGCGGACACCATGGTGTGGCTCCCGGATGTTGGCTCATCGCGGGATGTCCACCGAACGTGCCGCCGTCAACCTGCGGTGTCGATCATGCCCGGCGCGGGGCCCGTCCGTCCTGCTCCTCGAAACCCTTCAGCACCTTGTCCAGCGTCAGCGGGTAGTCGCGGATGCGGATGCCGGTGGCGTTGTAGACGGCGTTGGCCAGAGCCGCGCCGGCGCCGCAGATGCCCAGCTCGCCGAGGCCCTTGCTCTTGAGCGGGTTGGCCTTGTCGTCGACCTCGGGGAGGAACACCGCATCCATCGCCGGAATGTCGGCGTGCACCGGGACATGGTACTCGGCGAGGTCGTGGTTGACGTAGGTGGCGGTGCGTTCGTCGATCACCGCATCCTCCATCAATGCTGCGCCGACGCCGAAGGTCATCCCGCCGATCGCCTGGCTTCGGGCGGTCTTCGCATTGAGGATGCGCCCACCGGTGAAGACGCCGAGCATCCGGCGGAGCCGGATCTCGCCGGTGTCGCGATCGACGCCGACCTCGGCGAAGTGCGCGCCGAACGAGTAGTGCGAGTACTTCTCCTTCAAGGCGCCCGGCTTGATCTCGCCCTCCGCCGAGACGCCGTCGGCGCCGGCGAGGTCCACCAGCGCCTCCGAGCGGTTGCCGGAGGTGACGCGCCCGTCGGCGAAGACGACGCCATCCGGGTGCAGGTCGGTCGCCGCCACGAGCTTGTCGCGCAAAGCCGCGCAGGCGACGTAGAGCGCTGAGCCGGCCGAGCCCGCCCCGAACGATCCGCCGGAGCCGGAGGCCGCCGGGTAGGCGGTGTCGCCGATCTCGACGCGGATGCGCTCGATTGGTAGGCCCATCATCTCCCCGGCGATCTGAGCGAGGATGGTGTAGGTGCCCGTCCCGATGTCGGTCATCGCCATCCGCACGGTGAGGTATCCGTCGGCACCGAGCTTCACCGAAGCCGAAGAGGGCATCAGCGGGTTGAGGCGGGCCGCCGCCGACATGCCCATGCCGACCATCCAGTTGCCGTCATGCGTCGTGCCGGCGGGCTTACGCCGGTCCCAGCCGAAGAGCTTGGCCCCTTCCCGCATGCACGGTACGAGCTGGCGCACCGTGAACGGCACCTGCTTCTCGGGGTCCTGCGTCGGCTCGTTGCGGACGCGCAACTCGATCGGATCGAGGCCGATCTGCTCGGCCAGCTCGTCCATGGCGCACTCGAAGGCCAACATGCCGACGGCCTCGCCGGGCGCGCGCATCGACGAGGCGATCGGTAGGTCGAGCTTGGCCAGGCGGTGGCGGGTGATGCGGTTCGGCGCGGCGTAGAGCGAGCGCGTGACGTTGGCCGAGGTTTCGTAGAACTCGTCGCCCTGCGCGGTGTCGGACCACGATTCGTGCGACAGAGCCGTCAGCTTGCCATCGCGATCCGAGGCCAGCCGAATGCGCTGGATCGTGTCGGTGCGGTGGGTCGCGACGTGGAATTCCTGCTGCCGGGTCAGCGCGACCTTCACCGGGCGCCCGGTCGCCTTGGAGGCCAGCGCCGCCAGCGTCGCCTCCGGCATCGGCTGGAGCTTCGAACCGAAGCCGCCGCCGATGTAGTGGCTCACCAGCCGGACGTTCTCGACCGGCAGCTTCAGCACCGAGGCCAACGACTTCTGCCCTCGGTTGAGCATCTGGTTCGCCGTATAGAGCACGACCTTGTCGCCCTCCCAGGAGGCGATGGTGGCATGCGGCTCCATCTGGGCGTGGATCTGCGTCGGGGTGGTGTACTCGACATCGAGCTTGACCGGGGCGGACGCGAACGCGCCGTCGAAGTCGCCGAGCTTCGAGTCCGGGTCGGTCTGGACCTTCTTCGGCTCGATCGCCTGCGGCAGGGCCGCCCGAAGCGATGCCTTGGGCGTCCGGACGTCGTAGGCGACCTTGACGAGCTTGGCCGCGGCACGGGCCTGCTCGAAGGTCTCGGCGACGACGAAGGCCACCGGCTGGTCGAAGAACGCGACATTCGTCCCGGTGAGCTGGGGCCAGACCTGCTCCTTCTTCTCGCCCTGCGCGGGCACGTTCTCGTGGGTCATCACATGGATGACGCCCGGCGCCTTCACGGCTGCGGCCGTGTCGATCGAGCGGATCGTGCCGGCGGCGATCGTCGCGCCGACGATGAAGCCATAGGCCGGGTTCTTCACCTCGCGGGTCTCGTAGGCGTAGGGCGCGCGCCCCATCACCTTGAGGCGGCCGTCGATGCGGTCGATCGGCCGCCCGACGAGGCCGTCGGCCTTGTCGTCGAGCGGCGTCTTGCCGACCGGCTGGTTCATCTCCATGGCGTTCATCCTGGAAGCTTGGGACGGTCAGGTCCGGGTGGCGTCGGTCACCACCGCGCGGAGCGTCCGCCGGGTCAGCGGGATCTTGAAGTCGTTGGTGCCGTAGCCGCGGGCGCCGGCGAGCACCGCGTCGGCGGCGTCGTCCGCGCTGCCGCCCTTCGCGAGCGTGGCCTCGGCCGCCTCGACCCGCCACGGCTTGTGCGCGAGCCCGCCGAACGCCATCCGCGCCTGGGTGATCTTGCCGTCCGCCTTCCCGATCACCGCGGCGATCGAGACGGTAGCGAAGGCGTAGGAGGCGCGGTCGCGGACCTTGCGGTAGACGTGCAGGCCCTCGACCGGCTTCGGCAGCGTCACCGCGGTGATGATCTCGCCGGGTTGCAGAGCGGTCTCGATCTGCGGGGTGTCGCCCGGCAGGCGGTGGAACTGCGCCATCGGGATCGTGCGGGTCGCGCCGTTCGGCGACAGGGTCTCGACGCCGGCATCGAGGACGCGCATCGCGACGTTCATGTCGGACGGGTTGGTGGCGATGCAGGCGTCGCTGGTGTCGAGCACCGCCATGATGCGGTTGAACCCGCCGATCGCTGAGCAGCCCGAGCCGGGCTCGCGTTTGTTGCAGGGTTTCGACGTGTCGTAGAAGTAGTAGCATCGGGTGCGCTGAAGCAGGTTTCCAGCGGTGGTCGCCTTATTGCGCAGCTGCCCTGAGGCGCCCGCGAGCAGGGCCTTGGCCAGCACCGCGTAATCCTTGCGCACCCGAGGGTCGGCGGCGAGGTCCGAGTTGCGCACAAGTGCGCCGATGCGCAGGCCGCCGTCGGCGGTGGCTTCCACCTTGTCGAGCGGTAGGCGGTTGATGTCGATCAAGGTCGTCGGCGTCTCGACCTGCAGCTTCATCAGGTCGAGCAGGTTGGTGCCGCCGGCGATGAACTTGGCGTTCGGCCGCTCGGCCGCGAGGCGGGCGGCGTCGCGCACGGTGGCGGGGCGCTCGTAGGTGAAGGCTTTCATCGCGCGCGCCCTTTAGAGTTCGGTGCCGGCGGAGGAATCCGCCACTTCGCGGATCGCGGCGACGATGTTCGGGTAGGCGCTGCAGCGACAGAGGTTGCCGCTCATCCGCTCGCGGATCTCGGCATCGGTGAAGTCGGCCTTGCCGACGAGGTCCTCGGTGACGTGGCTCGGCCAGCCGGCCTTGGCCTCCGACAGCATGCCGACACTGGAGCAGATCTGGCCCGGCGTGCAGTATCCGCACTGGAAGCCGTCATGGTGGAGGAAGGCGGCCTGAAGCGGGTGAAGCTGCTCTTCGGTGCCGAGGCCCTCGATGGTGGTGATCGCGTCGCCCTCGTGCATCGCGGCCAGCGTCAGGCAGGAATTGATCCGGCGCCCGTCGATCAGAACCGTGCAGGCGCCGCACTGGCCGTGGTCGCAACCCTTCTTCGAGCCGTTGAGGTCGAGATGCTCGCGCAACGCGTCGAGGAGCGTCGTGCGGGTGTCGAGGGTGAGGTCGTGCGCCGTGCCGTTCACGGTCAGGCGGACCGGCAGCATCTGCGGGGCCGGGTCGCCGGGCTCCGTGGCGAAGGCAGGCCTTGCCGAAACGCCGAAGCCCGTGGCCGCCGCGGCGGCCGCACAGCTTTCCACCAGCGTCCGCCGGGTCAGCGCGAAGGCGCCGTCTCGTGTCTTGTCCGTCATGCTCGCTGTCCCGTGCGGCCGGCATGCCGGGCGCTGTGGTGCGGGCGAAGGGCGTGCCCGCAGGGCGGTGTCGCAACGGGAACGCCAGACGGATTGATTCGATCCGTTCCAAACTGCGCCGTATCGGCGCAACTGGATGAAGAATGCGATCGGCAGAAAGCAACCGGGCGTCGCGCAGGCGGCGTCGTGGAGGCTCGCAGGCGCGCCGCCGCTTCGGTCAGGCTCCGACGCCGACGGCGCTTTCGCCGATCGCCGACAGGGTGAGGTGGTCCGCCCCGACCTCGGCACCGGTGTAGCCGAGCATGTGGGCGAGCTGGTCGCGGGCGCGCCAGACCCGGCTCTTCACCGTGCCGATCCGGCATTTGAGGATCGCGGCCGCCTCCTCGTAGGACACGTTCTCGACCGCCACCAGGATCAGCGCCTCGCGCATCGGCGGCGACAGCCGCCCGAGCGCGGCCTGCACGTCCTGCAGGTCGAGATGGCCGCCCTGCTCGGGCAGGCTCGTCAGGCGTGCGGCGTGGTCGCCGTCGCTGTCGGCGACCTCGCGGGCGTGCTTGCGGTGCACGCTGTAGAAAGCGTTCCGCATGATCGTGAACAGCCACGCACCGAGGTTGGTGCCGACCTTGAAGCTGCCGCGGCTGCGCCAGGCGCGCAGCATCGTGTCCTGCACCAGGTCGTCGGCTGCCGACGGGTTGCGCGTCAGCGAGATGGCGAAGCTGTGCAGGCTGGTCGCCGCTTCGAGGAGGCCGGCGCGGAACGCCGAGTCGTCGCGCCCCTTCGCGTCGGCGAGCAGGGCCTCGAGCCGCGCCAGCAGGTCGCCGAGATGCGGCGGCGGCGAGGCCTGCATCGAGGCGGCATAGGTGGTTCTTAGATGCTCACCCAGGTGGATGCGGATAGCATCGGACAGTTTCGGCGCCTCGACGGACAGGGATTCCGAGGTGCCGTTACAGTCTTCCGTGGTGATGAGCATCGTGCCCCGCGCAGCTGGAGTTCCGATGGCGCCTCGGCACCCAATCGGGATTTCGCGCAATCGTTCGGGCACCGCAGCAACATAGGTTATCTTCGAGCGATTTCGGCCTGCGGCGATCTGGGTCGGCGCCGACGCGGCTCGTGTGGACGGGCGGCGTGTCGCGACGCATGCGGGCGGGTGCGTCGCAAAACCGTTATGCTCAGTCTCAGCATATCTAGACAGGGCGATGCGGCGCGCCTAACTTAGGCGGCACAATGCTCAAACTGAGCATAATGGAGGGCGCCATGGCGTCGACCGCGTTTCCTGTCTCCGCCCCCCGCGCCGTCCCCGCCGGGATGCCGCTGCCCGACATCTACGCCCGCGTCAGCCGGCACATCCCGGCGATCGAGTGGCCGGCCCTCGTGCCCGACATCGAGGCGATCCTCCGCCTCAAGCGCGAGCGCAACGCCGTGATCCTGGCGCACAACTACCAGGCGCCGGAAATCTTCCACACGGTGGCCGACATCGTCGGCGACAGCCTGGCGCTCGCCCGCGAGGCGGTGACGGTGAAGGCCGACGTGATCGTGCTCGCCGGCGTGCACTTCATGGCCGAGACCGCCAAGCTCCTCAATCCGGGCAAGACCGTGCTGATCCCGGACCTCGCCGCCGGCTGCTCGCTCGCCGACTCGATCACCGCCGCGGACGTGCGCGGCCTGCGCGCGAAGTACCCCGGCGTGCCGATCGTGACCTACGTCAACACCTCGGCCGCGGTGAAGGCCGAGTCCGACCTGTGCTGCACCTCTGGCAACGCGGTGGAGGTGATCCGCTCGCTCGGCGTG
This sequence comes from Methylobacterium sp. WL12, assembly GCF_008039475.1. Taxonomy (NCBI): domain Bacteria; kingdom Pseudomonadati; phylum Pseudomonadota; class Alphaproteobacteria; order Hyphomicrobiales; family Methylobacteriaceae; genus Methylobacterium; species Methylobacterium sp. WL12. The sequence continues at coordinate 34,984 of NZ_VRUW01000041.1, forward strand.
AAGCGCGTGCTGATGATCCCGGACGAGTTCCTGGCGCAGAACGTCCAGGCGGTGCTGCCCGAGATCGAGATCCTGACCTGGGCCGGCCACTGCGAGGTGCACGAGCGCTTCACGCCCGCCGACATCCGCGACGTGCGCGAGAGCTATCCCGGCGTCACCGTCATCGCTCACCCCGAATGCCCGCCGGACGTGGTGGCCGAATCCGACTTCTCGGGCTCGACCGCGATGATGATGAACTTCGTCCTGGAGAAGCGCCCGGCCCAGGTCGTGCTCGTCACCGAGTGTTCGATGGCCGACAACATCGCCGCCGCCAACCCGGACATCGAGTTCATCAAGCCCTGCAACATGTGCCCGCACATGAAGCGCATGAGCCTGTCGAACATCCGGCACGCCCTGGAGACCATGACCCACGAGGTCGTCGTCGATCCCGCGCTGGCCGACCGGGCGCGGGCCGCCGTGGAGCGCATGCTCGCGGTGGGTGCGCGATGAACGCGTTCTCGCGCAACCCCGCCGACCGCGTCGTCGTCGTCGGCGCCGGCGTCGCCGGCTTGAGCGTCGCCCTGCGGCTCGCGCCGCGACCGGTGACGCTCGTCAGCGCCGCGCCGCTCGGGCTCGGCACCGCCACCGGCTGGGCCCAGGGCGGCATCGCCGCCGCGATCGGCGCCGACGACGCGCCGTCGCTTCATGCCGCCGACACCGAGGCCGCCGGCGCAGGCCTCACCGATCCCGCGGTCGCCCTGCGGGTCGCCGCGGAAGGCCCGCGGCTGATCGACTGGCTGGTCTCCCTCGGCGCGCCGTTCGACCGCGACGCCGCCGGCGCGCTGGCCCTCGGCCTGGAGGCGGCCCACGGCCGCCGCCGGATCGTGCGGGCCGGCGGCGATTCCACCGGGGCCCGCGTCCTCGAGACTCTGGTCCGGGCGGTGTTCGCCACGCCCTCGATCGAGCTGGTGACGGCCTCGGTCCACGACCTGCTGCGCGACGAGCACGGGGCGGTGGCCGGCGTGGTGTGCGAGCGCGACGGCGCCCGCTTCCGCATCCCCGCCCGGGCGGTGGTGCTCGCCACCGGCGGCGTCGGCGCGCTCTACGCCTCGACCACGAACCCGCGCGGCGCCACGGGTCAGGGCCTGGCGCTGGCGGCACGCGCCGGCGCGGTGATGCGCGACCTCGAGTTCGTGCAGTTCCACCCGACGGCGATCGCCGTCGGGGCCGACCCGATGCCCCTCGCCACCGAGGCGCTGCGGGGGGAGGGCGCGCGCCTCGTCGACGAGACCGGCGCCGCCGTGATGGCGGGCATCGCCGGCGGCGACCTCGCCCCGCGCGACGTCGTCGCCCGCGGCATCTTCCAGGCGCTGGCGCGCGGCCGAACCGTCTCCCTCGACACGCGCGGGGCGCTCGGCGCTGCGATGGCGACGCGGTTTCCGACGGTCGCCGGCCTGTGCGCCCAAGCCGGCATCGACCCGGCGCGGCAGGCGATCCCGGTGCGGCCGGCCGCGCACTACCACATGGGCGGCATCCGCGTGGACGGCGCGGGCGCGTCGAGCGTCCCTGGCCTCTACGCGAACGGGGAGGTCGCCTCCACCGGCCTTCACGGCGCCAACCGCCTCGCCAGCAACTCGCTCCTCGAGGCGCTGGCCTATTCGGGCTTCATCGCCGACGCCTTGGACGCGATGCCGCCGGGGCCGGCCGTGCCGGACATCCGCACCGAGCGCCCGGCGGGCGACCTGCCGGCGATCCGGCAGACCATGGAGCGCCACGTCGGCGTGGTGCGCGACGAGGCCGGGCTTCGGGCCGCCGTCGACGCCCTGACGCCGCTGGCGGAGGCGGGCTGCGATGCCGCGCTCACCGCCGTGATGATCGCGCAGGCCGCCCTCGACCGGCGCGAGAGCCGCGGCGGCCACTGGCGCAGCGACTTCCCCCACGCCGCGCCGGCACGGCACAGCGAGACGACGTTGCACGCCGTGATGCCCGAACCCGAGCGCACCGACGAGGCGATGGCCCGATGAGCGATATCCTGCCCCTGCCGCGGCTCCTCGTGGAGCCGATCGTCCGCGCAGCCCTGCTGGAGGACCTCGGCCGCGCCGGCGACATCACCACCGACGCGATCGTGCCGGCGGATGCCCGCCTCGACGGCGTCATCGCCGCGCGCCAGCACGGCGTGATCTCCGGCGTCGACGCCGCGGTGATCGCCTTCGCGCTGGTCGACCCGGCCGTCCAGGCGGTGATCGAGCGCGGCGACGGGGCGCGGGTCGCCCCCGGCGACGTGGTGATCCGCCTGTCGGGGCCGGCGCGCGCGATCCTCACCGCCGAGCGCGTGGCGCTGAACCTGCTCTGCCGGATGTCGGGCGTCGCCACCGCCACGTCCGGCCTCGTCGAGGCGGCGCGGCCGCACGGCAAGGCCTCGATCGTCTGCACCCGCAAGACCACGCCGGGCCTGCGCGCCCTGGAGAAGCACGCGGTGCGCGCCGGCGGCGGCTCCAACCACCGCTTCGGCCTCGACGACGCGGTGCTGATCAAGGACAACCACGTGGCGGTCGCCGGCGGCATCGTCCCGGCGATCGAGCGGGCGCGCGCCAGGGCCGGGCACCTCGTCAAGATCGAGGTCGAGGTCGACACCCTCGACCAGCTGCAGGAGGCGTTGTCGGTCGGCGCCGACGCCGTGCTCCTCGACAACATGAGCCCTGAGCAGCTCGCCCGCGCGGTCGCGATGATCGACGGGCGCGCGCTGTCGGAGGCCTCCGGCCGGATCAACGCGTCCACGGTCGGCGCCGTGGCGGCCTCCGGGGTCGACCTGATCTCCTGCGGCTGGATCACGCACAGCGCCGCGATCATCGATCTCGGCCTCGACGCCGCCTGATCGCATCCGCGGCGGGCCGGGCCCTCGCGGCGACGGCCTTGTGCCGAGGCCTCCGACGCCGCATGGCTCCGTCGCCTCGGGCGCGAGGCGAAGCGGTCCGGCATCCTTCGGCCCGGGCGGATGTCGGGACGGGGTCTCATGGCGGTCGGCGTGGAGGACGACGTGACGGAGGGGGCGGCTACGCCCGAACAGCCGCCGATTCCCGGAATGCCGCCGCGCCCGGCCCGCCGGCTGCCGACCTGGACCTTCCTCAAGACCGCCGCCACCAACTCGCTGGCGGCCTGCGACGCCGAGCTGTTCGAGACCCTTGTGGTCCCGCGCAACTACTGGAGCCAGCAGGTCCTGTTCGTCAGCGATCCTGAGGCGATCCGGCACGTGCTGATCGACCGGTTCGACAACTACCCGCGCGTGACCTCGATCCGCCGCCTGTTCGAGACCGACCTGCGGACGGGGACGCTGGCGAGCGAGGGCGAGGTCTGGCGCCGGCACCGCCGCGTCGCGACGCCGACGATCGATCCGCGCTCGATCCGCCCCGACGTGCCGGCGATGCTCGACCTCGCCGGGCGCATCGCCGACGAGGTCGCGTCGGCGGGCTCGACTGCGCCGGTGGACATCGAGCGGTCGGTCGGAAGTCTCTCGACCCTGCTGTGGAACCAGGTGGTGACCGGCGGCGACCCGGCGGGCCTGCCGATCCTGCGCTGGCTCTCGAAGGTGCCGCACAAGCCGCGGATGATCGACCTGATCCCGAAGCCGACCTGGCTCGCGGACCGCCTCGTCCACCACCGCCGCGACCCGGCGCTGCCGCTCCTCGACGCCGAGCTGCACGCGATGATCGCCGCCAGGCGCCAGCCGGACTATGCCGGGGCGCACGACCTGCTCTGGCGCCTCGCCCACGGCCGCGACCGGCAGACCGGGCAGGAACTCCCGGATTCGGAGGTCCGGGACGAGGCGGCGAGCCTGATCGCCGGCGGCGCGGCCTCCGTCCGGGCGCTGACCTGGATCTGGTATCTGCTCGCCCTGCATCCCGCTGTCGAGGCGCGGTTCCATGCCGAGCTCGATGCGGCCATGCCCGACGGCGTGGCGACGCCCGAGGCCCTCGACCGGCTCCCCTACACCCGCCGCGTGCTCGAGGAGGTGATGCGGCTCTATCCGCCGATCCCCGCCATCCTGCGGCAGGCCTCGGCGCGCGACGTGGTCGCCGGCCACCGGGTTCGCCGCGGCGCGATCATCGCGGTCATGCCGTGGATCGTGCACCGGCACCGGAAGCTGTGGCGCGACCCCGACCTGTTCGATCCCGAACGCTTCACAGAAGCCAACGGCGTCGGCCGGCCGCGGCTCGCGTACCTGCCCTTCGCGACCGGCCCGCGGGTCTGCGTCGGGGCGTCCTTCGCGATGACGCAGATGCTGGTGGTGATCGCCGTGCTCGGACGCCGCTTCCGGTTCCGCCTCGCCTCGGATGCGCCCGTGGTGCCGTTCGGTGCCATCAGCCTGCAGCCGAAGGGCGGCCTGCCCGTCCTGGTCGAGCCGCGCTGATCCCGAGCGCAGGACCGGACAAGGAAAAAGCGCGTCCTCGATCATGAGGAACGCGCTTCCGAAGGTGGCCCGTGGTCTCAGGATACGGGCGCAGTTCTCCTAGCTTGCCGCCGCAGCATCCGTACCGGGGTTCAGAGCCGAATAGACTACAAAGGCAGCGCGATGTTCCGTCCCCGGCGGGACGCGAGGACATGGAAATCCCGGCTTCGATGCGGCGTCGCGGTATTCGATCGCTGCCGGCAAACAATGGCGGATCGATCCCCGTTCGAACGGCGCCGCCAGAGCGCGATTTCGCCACGATACGGCAACGCTGCCACAGTGTTGCCACCGTGTCACGGCGCGGCGCCAACCATGGTGCGGCGCGGTTTCAGGCTTGGCTTTGGGCCGCGCTCGTTTACCCCTTGGCGAGACTTGGTACGCCAACGTGCCGAAGCGTCGTCCACCGCGTTCTCCACAGCTTTCGCCTGCCTTCTGAGAGGCCTTGATGCGTCGTAACTTCGCCCTGATCGGGCTCGTCTGCGCGGCTGCCGCCTGGGCGGCTCCCGCACTCGCCTACGAGATCGACCCGCTGACCCGTCAGCCGCTGGACAACGCCCTGTCCGTGCGCGTGCGCCCGCAGGCGGTCCAGGTCGTCGCGGTCCCGACGGCCAACGCCTCGCTGAACGCCGCCGACCCGATGGCCTCCACCGTCCCGCAGATGTCGGCGGTGCCGCGCGAGACCGTGGCCTATAGCGGCCCGTACTCGGCCGGCACGATCGTGGTCTCCACCGCCGAGCGCCGCCTGTACTACATTCTCGGCAACGGCGAGGCCCTGCGCTACGGCGTCGGCGTCGGCCGTCCCGGCTTCACCTGGGGCGGCGTCCAGAACATCACCATGAAGAAGGAATGGCCGGATTGGCGCCCGCCGTCGACCATGCTGCGCCGCCGCCCCGACCTGCCGCGCTTCATGAAGGGCGGCATCGAGAACCCGCTCGGCGCCCGCGCCATGTATCTCGGCGGCTCGATCTACCGCATCCACGGCTCGAACGAGCCGGAGACCATCGGTACCGCCGTCTCCTCGGGCTGCATCCGCATGGCCAACGAGGACGTGATCGACCTCTACACCCGCGCCAAGGTCGGCACGAAGGTCATCGTCCAGCGCTGATCGCGTCGATCCCGGACCACGAGCAAAGAAGGCCGGCCGAGACGCCGGCCTTTTTTGCTGCCCCGCCTGCCCTCAGTGGCAGCCGCACCCGCCGCCTCCGCTCCCGCATCCGCCCTTCGCCGCGGTTCCGCCCTTGATCGGGGCGACCTTCGCGGTCTCGCGGTCCAGCCCGCGCTCGGCGAGTTCGTCGAGGTAGGTCGCCCAGCGAGAATCGTATTCGCGGCCGAGCTCGTGCAGGTAGTTCCAGCCGAAGATGCCGGTGTCGTGCATGTCGTCGAAGCCGAGCTTCACCGCGTAGTTGCCGACCGGCTGGATCTCCAGGATCGCCACCGCGCGCTTGCCGCCGATCACCTTGCGCTCGGCCGGCGAGTGGCCCTGCACCTCCGCCGACGGGCTCGACACCCGGAGATATTCGGCCGGCAGCGCGTAGCGCCCGCCGTCGTCGAAGGCGACGTTGAGCACGCGCTTGTCCCCCGACAGCCGGATCTCGGTCGGCCAGCGTTCCTCGGTCACGGTCGGACTCCCTTGTAACGTCTCTTGCGACGTCTCTTGCAACTTCTGAGGCGGGCGGCGCCTCTGCGGCCCTGCACGCGCTTGCCCGCGGGCCTGCGTCCCATCATATGCGCATCCATGCTAGGTTCGTCATCCGATCCCCGCGCGGAAACCGCGTCGTCGCGTTCAGAGTCCCGCATGGGTCATCAGAGCCACCCTCAGCCGGCACCGCTGATCGATCCGTTCCAGCGGGCGATCACGTACCTGCGCATCTCCGTGACCGATCGCTGCGACCTGCGCTGCGTGTACTGCATGTCCGAGGAGATGAACTTCCTGCCCAAGCGCGACCTGCTCACGCTGGAGGAGCTGGACCGGCTCTGTGGGGTGTTCATCGACCGCGGCGTGCGCAAGCTCCGCATCACCGGCGGCGAGCCGCTGGTGCGGCGCGACATCATGCACCTGTTCCGCCGCCTGTCGCGCCATCTCGGCACCGGCGCGCTGGACGAGCTGACGCTTACCACCAACGGCACCCAGCTCGGGCGCTTCGCGGCCGAGCTGGCCGAGCTCGGGATCCGCCGCGTCAACGTCTCGCTCGACACCCTCGACCCCGACAAGTTCCGCGCGATCACCCGCCGCGGCGACCTGCCGGTGGTACTCGACGGCATCGCAGCCGCGCGCGCCGCCGGCATCAAGGTCAAGATCAACGCCGTGGCGCTGAAGGGCGTGAACGAGGACGAGATCGCCGACATGATCGCCTGGGCCCACGGCCTCGGCATGGACATGACGCTGATCGAGGTGATGCCGCTGGGTGAGGTCGACGGCGACCGCACCGACCAGTTCCTGCCGCTCTCGGTCGCCCGCGCCCGCCTGGAGCATCGTTACACGATGACGCCGCTTCCAGACCACACCGGCGGCCCGGCCCGCTACGTCCGCGTCGAGGAGACCGGCGGGCGCCTCGGCTTCATCACGCCGCTGACCCACAATTTCTGCGAGAGCTGCAACCGCGTCCGCCTGACCTGTACCGGCAAGCTCTACATGTGCCTCGGCCAGGAGGACGCCGCCGACCTCCGCTCGGCGCTGCGCGCCTCGCCGGACGACGCGCTCGTCACCGCGGCCGTGGTTGAGGCGATCTCGCGCAAGCCGAAGGGCCACGATTTCGTCATCGAGCGCCAGCGCCCCGCCGCGGTGCCCCGCCACATGAGCGTGACCGGCGGCTGAGACCCGCCCGGCGCTTTTACGCCGGTGATTCTTCCTCGGGTCCACCGATATCGCCCCATTGCGTTACGGTCTCGGATCACGCGCGGGTCCCCCTCTTCCCGCAGGCGGGGAGAGGCCCGCACGGACCTCGTCGTCCGTGCGGGAAGCGAAGGCGGAGCCGAAGCGACGGTGAGGGGGCGCCAACGGACGAGGCTCCTCCGGCTCAGCCCCCTCACCGTCGGCTGCCGCCTCGCTTTGCCGACGACGAGGTCGACAAAGCCCTCTCCCCGCACGCGGGGCGAGGTGATGCGCGTGCGGCGAGCAGCCAAGTGTACGACCGGCAGGAGTACGGATGCCCGAAGCCGGTAGCCCTCGGTTTTCGGAATCACTTGGTTGGACGAAGGCCCGATCCGATCCTCGGCCTCACTCGACGACGATGACGTGGTTCGGCAGTTCGTCGGGGTTTTCGGGACCGGCCGGGACGTGACGCGCCAGCTCCGCGCCGATGCGTTCGATCGCGCGCAGGAGCCCGGCTTCCGCCTCGCCCGCGCGGAGCGCGGCCGTGAGGTCGGCCAGCGTCGTGGTCCATCGCGCGTCGCCGACCCGCTCCAGGATGCCCGTGTCGGCGACGATCTCGGCATGCTGCTCGGCGAGCGACAGGTGGAGCAGGATGCCGGTCCGCCCGCGGGTGCGCCCCAGCCCCCGCGCCCGGAACGCGCGGCGCGCGGCGTCGCGGGCGCGCGCCCGGCGGACGCGACGCGGCGTCAGGCCGAGGCGTAGCCGCTCCGACAGTCCCGCCGCGAGGATGGCCGCCACCAGGGCGGCCTGCGCCAGCAGGATGGTCCCGGTGCTCCAGGCGGTCAGGGCGAGCAGGGGCCAGGGCAGGATCAAGCCGCCGACGAGCGCCGCCACGGTCGCGAACGATCGGTATTGCCCGGCGCGCGCCGCCACCATCACGACGATCTCGCCGGCGGTGCCGGCCTCGGCGTGGCCGACCGCGCGCTCGATGCGCGCGCGGGCCTCGGCGTCGAGCAAGGGTCTACCAGTCACCC